>CAMWNM010000001.1 GCA_947175635.1 uncultured Bacteroidales bacterium
TAGTTTTTGCTGTTCTCAATACGTCAAAGATACTAAAATGAAAGCGAGTCACAACTCGCTCACCTCTTTCAATTCATACCGCGAAGCTGTTCTCAATACGTCAAAGATACTAAAATGAAAGCGAGTCACAACAGCGGCTTGTACAACAATATAGACGCTGAAAGCTGTTCTCAATACGTCAAAGATACTAAAATGAAAGCGAGTCACAACTTGAAAAACAAAGCACGCGTAAAGATAGAGCTGTTCTCAATACGTCAAAGATACTAAAATGAAAGCGAGTCACAACACATTGATAGGACTATGATCGATTTTATTGCTGTTCTCAATACGTCAAAGATACTAAAATGAAAGCGAGTCACAACAGCGGCTGCAGGACATATCCGATGCTGATTGCTGTTCTCAATACGTCAAAGATACTAAAATGAAAGCGAGTCACAACTCTCCAATAGTTGGCAATTTCTTTTAATTGCTGTTCTCAATACGTCAAAGATACTAAAATGAAAGCGAGTCACAACCATGGCAACAATCATCGAATCGCTCAAGGGGCTGTTCTCAATACGTCAAAGATACTAAAATGAAAGCGAGTCACAACAGGGGCGCAACGGCTACTGCGGTTACGGAGCTGTTCTCAATACGTCAAAGATACTAAAATGAAAGCGAGTCACAACATACTGCGGAGTATGCTTTTCGTTTCCTCGCTGTTCTCAATACGTCAAAGATACTAAAATGAAAGCGAGTCACAACAGGTTTACTTTTCCTAGGCTCTCATTGAAAGCTGTTCTCAATACGTCAAAGATACTAAAATGAAAGCGAGTCACAACGAGAGTAAGGAGCATATCTACCACGTGTCTTTCAAGGAGCCGCGGCATGGCAGGAAGGAGTTCTACTTCACCTCCCTCGCCGCCATATACGGGCAGTTCTCGCGCGAGGACATCGGCTGCCGGGTGGAGCGCCTCTGGGCGGTGGGCGTCTCGGACGGCAACCGCTACGAGGGGCGCAAATGCACCATAACCCGCGAGGCGGTGTACCGGAAGAACCGCAATAAGGCGGTCTGAGCGGAGAAAACGAGGTAGCGTGTATTTATACCGGCACGCCGCCGAAAAGCGAACAGAACAAAAGAAAACGGCTATATTTGCACAAAAATGGAACGGATAAAACTGACGAAAGAGGAGAAACAGGTGTTTCGGCTCGTGAAAAAGGGAGAAAGTTGCCCCGATACATACCCAGCTCACGTCTATGTGGGCTGTATTCTTTCTTTGGAGCGGAAAGGCCTTTTAAAAGGCGCCTACACTGAGGGTGGCAAGGTTATTGATGCCCGTCTGACGAATTTCGGGAAAAGTTACATTTTCTCAAACCCAAAATTGCGAAACCCTTTGCCTTGGGGTGCGATTTGGGCGGCAATTGCCGCTTTTTCCGGTATCGCCGGGCTGTTTGTCGGGTGTACGTTATTAAAATAAGGAGGGAATCATGGAAAAGAATATAAAACTCCAAATGCAAAAAAAAGCAGAACTGTATGGCATATCGATTGATTTGCTTACATCTGAAGAATTGAATTTGTTGCGAGAAGAAGTAGAAAAAGAAGCAAACGGAATCTTTGTAATCGATGGGGTATTGCATAATCCAGATATTATTTATCGTCGCATTTCCAGAAACGATTGACCTTTCCTTGGATTGTACGCCTGCTTTGATATTGTTCGGCTCGTCATTTCGTCTTCATCTTACGATATTCCCAACCAAGATCCTTCGATATTTTCTTCCATAACAAATGATAGTGCATTGCTTGCGCGTGTGTAATATCAAGCGTTCCTTTCTGTATTCTATCGCTGAATTCGTTGTATAGATTATTTTGTTCTCTATTATATATCAATTCCATTTCTTTTGCGGATATACCCCATCCGTTGCCAGGCCTCTTCATTGAAAAAGTATAAACTGGTGTCACAGCCCTCATTTCCATCACATCGCCATTTATCGCCAGTTTAATATCAGCAATACTGAACGAATTTCCTATTCTTCCTAATTCTTTTTCTGTATATTCCCATCCGCGTGGGTGGTTATGAGTTAATATGCAATCTTTCATTTTTGCCACCTCTGCTATCGTAAAACCGACTTGTGTATGCCCCCCTCTCTTGTCAACAACAGCGTTCCCTTTTAAATCGACAACAACGGCAGTCTCAAATGTCTTGTTTTCCCTGATGTTTGCTTCTATGTCTGATATCTGCTTTGTCAATTTATAATTGTCGCCATCCAGCACAGGCAATTGCTTCACTCCGTTGATTCGGTATGTATGGTGTTCGTTCCTCGCATTCCTTACCTCCTCTATCTGCTCCGGTGTCCTTGCATCGTGCCGCATCTGCGCCCGTTCGGCGATAGGGATAACAGGTGTGGCCGGCACCATGGTTTCGGGCAGTACGCCGGGTATTATCTTGGCCACCTCCACAGCGTTGTCACGTATGAAGTACGGCTGGGATTTGGCCGCCGCTATCCTGTCCCTGTTGCGCTCCACCCATTCGTTGAACGCCTTCGGCATCTGCTTCACGCTGTTCACGCTCTCCCTCGAGGCTTTGCCCCCGTTCCGCTTGGCCAGGTTGTCGGCTATCTTCTCGTCGACCGTCTTGAGGATCGGCACGGCGTTGCAGCGGCACTGCGGATGCCAGCCAACCCACTTGAACGACTTGGGGTATTCGCCCGCCAGCTCGTCGCAGATGTCGTGGAACGGGTGCGGTTCTCCGTCCTTGCCCAGGCAGGTGTGGTTGTTCGACAGCTGTATCCGTATGCCCACCACGAAGTCCATCTGCTGCCACCGCTCCCAGTCGGCCAGCCTGTACGCCATGTTCGTCTCCGTGATGGTGGCCTGCTTGCCGAGGATTTCCTGTCGATGGATATCAGAAATTTTTTTAGTGTTAAAGAAAAATAATGACCGTTGGCAAAGAGGAAAGAACCCAACAAAAAAGAATTTCAACAGGAGAAGATTGCCAAAAATTTCAAGCTGGAATAGGAGTTGGTCAATAAGATGTACCTTTAGCGGAAAACGGAACCGTCCGTGAAGGTACATGAGGACGCCGATAGCCCTAAGATTGGTCAATAAGATGTACCTTTAGCGGACAATGGAACCGTCCGTGAAGGTACATGCCATCACCGATAGCCCTAAGATTGGTCAATAAGATGTACCTTTGCATCTGATTTTGTGTTCCAAGAAAGAAAGGAAAAAGATGTTAAAGCACACTGAAATCAAGAACTTGGTGGGGCTTGCCCTGACGGAGGGTGAAACCAGAACCGTTACCGTAAAGGGTTGGGTAAGAACCAAACGCGGCAATAAGAACGTTGCCTTCATCGCCCTCAACGACGGTACTTGCGTGCAGAGTCTGCAGGTGGTGGCCGAACTTAAAACGGAAGAAAATCCCGAGGGTTTCGGCGAAGACCTGATGAAGAAAATCTCCACCGGCGCCTGCCTCTGCGTGGAAGGTGTATTGGTGAAGTCGATGGGAAAAGGTCAGAATGTGGAGATACAGGCCCGTGATATCGTGGTATATGGCCAGGCAGATCCTGATACGTATCCTCTGCAGAAAAAAGGCCACTCGCTCGAATTTTTGCGTGAGATAGCGCACCTTCGTCCCCGCACCAACACTTTCGGTTGCGTTTTGCGTCTCCGTCATGCGATGGCCTATGCCCTGCACCAGTTTTATCACGAACGCGGCTTCGTGTATCTGCATACGCCCATCGTTACCGGCAGCGACTGCGAGGGAGCGGGCGAGATGTTTCAGGTAACCACGCTCGACCTCGAGAACCTGCCTAAAACGAAAGAGGGCGGTATCGACTACAGCAAGGATTTCTTCGGAAAATCCACCAAACTCACCGTATCCGGGCAGCTGGAGGGCGAATTGGGGGCGATGGCGCTTTCCAAAATCTATACGTTCGGTCCCACTTTCCGTGCCGAGAACTCCAACACGCCCCGCCATTTGGCCGAATTTTGGATGAACGAACCCGAAATGGCGTTCTATGAAATCGACGACAACATGGATTTGGCCGAAGATTTCTTAAAGCATCTCACCGCCTACGCCCTTGAGCACTGCATGGACGACCTCCGCTTTATGAACGACATGTACGACAAGGAGCTCATAGATCGTTTGGAACATGTTCAGAAGATGAACTTTGAACGCATCACTTACACCCAGGCGGTGGATGTGCTCAAGGCTGCCAACGCCAAATTCGACTATCCTGTGGAATGGGGCATCGACCTTCAGTCAGAACACGAACGCTATCTGGTGGAAAAACACTATAGGAAGCCGGTCATCATTACCGACTACCCCAAAGACATCAAGGCTTTCTACATGAAGCAGAACGCCGACGGCAAAACGGTGCGCGGCATGGATGTGCTTTTTCCGCAAATCGGTGAAATTATCGGCGGCTCCCAGCGTGAAGAAGACTTGGACAAATTGCAGCGCCGCATCACGGAGTGCCGCATTCCCGACAAGGATATGTGGTGGTATCTCGATACGCGCCGTTTCGGCACCGCGCCCCACAGCGGTTTCGGCCTCGGTTTTGAACGCCTGTTGCTGTTCATTACCGGTATGACCAATATCCGCGACGTGATTCCCTTCCCCCGCTATCCGCAGAACGCGGAATTCTAAGAAAAAACTTACCGTTTAGGCCCATATCTCGGCCGCCGGCGATTGTCGGCGGCCTTTTTATTTTTCATCTCCGGTCTTTTGTACCAGAAAAAGCAATCGGTCTGCCGGTCTCTTCCGGCCGGGTCATGTTCGGTAAACACCGGTTCGAGCGTATAGGGATCAAATCCGGTGTAATAGGTTTCGGTGGCCAGGGTCATGGGGGTGGGCGTAAAAAGCTGCACCTGCTCCAATTGGTAGCCCAGATGGCGGGTTTTGGTCTGCAATGCCTGCATATCCTTCAACGTGCAACCGGGATGGGCCGAAATAAAATAGGGGATAAGCTGCTGGTTCAAACCCGCTTTTCGGCAATAGCGGTCGAAAAACTCCTTGAATTCCTCGAACTGAGGGAAAGGCATCTTCCGCATATGTTTCAGCACATGGCTTTCGGTATGTTCGGGTGCCACCTTGAGCCGTCCCGAAACGCCTTTTCCAATAACCCATTCGATATACTCCCGCGCATGGTTTTCGGAGGGCTTTCCATTGCCGCCCGTATGCAGATAGGGCACGATCATGTCGTAACGGATGCCGCTGCCTATATACGCCCGTTTTACGCCGGGAACGGCCGTGGCCTTGCGGTAAATCTCCAGCAGGGCGGCATGATCGTGATCCAGATTGGGGCAGATGGCAGGGAAAAGGCAGGAGGCCTTCTTGCATTTGGCGCATTTTGCCGCGTCTTTTCCCTTCATGCCGTACATGTTTGCGCTCGGCCCGCCCAAATCGCTTAAATTGCCCTTGAAATACGGCATGCGTACCAGATGGCGTATCTCGTCGAGTATCGATTTTTCACTGCGACTGCGCACCTGCTTGCCCTGATGGGCGGAAATGGTGCAGAACGAACACCCGCCGAAACAGCCCCGGTGGAGGTTCACCGAGTTGCATATCATCACGAAGGCCGGAATCTCTCCCCGGTTTTTGTAACGCGGATGCGGCAGACGGGTATAGGGCAGGTCAAAGGCCTCATCTATGTCGTGGCTTCCGGGTGTAAAGGGAAAGGGGGGATTGATCACCACGTAATCCTTTCCTGTTTTTTGGATGATGCGTCCGCATTCGAGGCGATTGGAGGCCGTTTCCACAAGGGCGAAATTGCGTGCCTGGGCGCGTTTGTCCTTGAGGCAGGTTTCGTGGTCGGCCAATATTATATCGGGTTCGGAAAACGTACTTTCGGGCAGGTCGCGGCACAGATAGGAAACCTGTGGAATATGGCGACATGCCGCTGGAGAGAGGTCGCGTTCCAATTGTCGGGCCACTTCCGCCACGGGTTTTTCCCCCATGCCATACACCAGCAGGTCGGCGCTGCTTTCCACCAGAAAAGAAGGGCGCAGGCTGTCTTGCCAGTAGTCGTAATGCGTAACGCGCCGCATCGAAGCCTCGATACCGCCTATCAATACCGGCACATCCGGATAAAGTTGCTTGAGAATCCGCGTGTAAACAACAGTGGGATAATCGGGTCTGAACCCCGCCTGTCCGCCGGGCGTATAGGCATCGTTGCTTCTGAGCCGTTTGCGGGCCGTGTAGTGGTTCACCATCGAATCCATGCTGCCGGCCGAAACGCCGAAAAACAGCCGCGGCCGCCCCAGTTTCTTGAAGTCGCGCAAATCGTCTTTCCAGTTGGGCTGCGGCAGAATGGCCACCTTGTAGCCGGCTTTTTCCAGATAACGGCCTATCACCGCGATGCCGAACGAGGGATGATCCACATAAGCGTCGCCGCTCAACAGAATGATATCCGCCTGTTCCCAGCCTCTTTTCTCCATCTCTTTTCTGGAAATGGGAAGCCATGATTCTATGGGCAGGCTGTCGGGATCTATTTTGGAAAGATGCGTTTCCATGTCGAGAGGCGGAAAAAAAGACCAGTGTTAAAAAGAGAAGGGTACCCGAACGGATACCCTTCTTCCAGTAAATCAATCGCTGAATTTACAGAACATCTTTCTGCCCTTGAGAAAGAGCAGGAATCATAGATGTCCGTAAAACCCGTCTTAGGCTTCGGCGGGAACCACCGAAACGCAGGGACGACCGTTTTCTCTCTTGCGTTTGAACGCAACTACGCCGTCGGTCAGGGCAAAAAGCGTATGATCCTTGCCCATGCCTACATTCGCGCCCGGATGGTATTTGGTTCCGCGCTGACGTATAATGATATTGCCGGCGGTTACGGTTTGTCCGCCGAAGATTTTAACGCCCAAGCGTTTGCTTTCTGATTCACGACCGTTATCGGAACTACCGACACCTTTTTTATGTGCCATTGTCTTATCTTGTTAAAATTTCTGACTCCGTTTACTGTGCCTTGGATTAGGCGATTTTTTCAATTTGAATCTGCGTCAGGGAAGCGCGGAAACCGGTTTGCTTCTGGTAACCTTTTCTTCTTTTCTTCTTGAAGATGGTAACCTTTTCTCCTTTTACGTGGCCCAATACTTTCGCCGTTACTTTGGCACCGGCCAACACGGGCGTACCCACTTCCACTTTACCGTCGTTGTCTTTCAACAGAACCTTTTCAAACTCAACCTTGTCGCCTTCCTGGGCTTCCAACCGGTTCACAATCACCTTCTGGTTTTCTTCAACCTTGAATTGCTGTCCGGCTATGTCAACAATAGCGTACATATCTGTGTGTGTTTTTTCTCAATAGGGGCGCAAAGATAGTCAAGATTTTTGAATTGACCTAACCTTTGCCGGCCAAAAAAATACAATCTCTATTAAAACACAGTAAATCAACCTAAACAGTTATCAACCATTGTTTATACTTTGTTGATAACTTACCGGGCGGCCGGCTGATTCAAAAAAAATTGCCCGGTTGGAATGCACCGGGCAATTTTTGGATTTCTCTGTTCCGGAAACGGAAAAAACAGGGACTAAAGCCCCAGTTTGGCTTTGATATCGGCCGGAACGGCATCTTTGTGAACCATGATGTCGAGTGTGTTGGCACGGAAGAAAGGCACCGACATATAGAGGTAGCCCTTGTAAGGGTTATCTGTGTTCCAGGAATTTTTGATCTTGTAGTACATATTGCCGTTCTGGTCTTTGGCGATACCTACCAGATGCATGCCGTGGTCGTCGGTGGCACTCCAGTTGTCGTAGTTTTTCTGACGTTCTTCCTGCGTGATCTGCTTTTCGGGAACGATACGTTCGAAACTGTAGGCATTTTTGCGTTTTTCAGACTGCGAGAGGGTTTCCCATTTGTCGCGGTCGGTACCGCTCAAGTCGGTCGCTTCCATATCGGGCATGATGGCCACCCCGGTTTTCCAGGAAAAGCCGGGATCGCTTACATCGCCGCCCCATACCAGGGAATAACCGTTGTTTACGGCTTCTTCCACGATACGTTGAAACTCATCGAGGGGAACATTGTACACCATACCGTGGTTCCAGTTGTCGGGCACATCCATTTCGTACATGGTGTAGAAAGGGTGGTGGGTATAGGAAGTGAATTTCACGTAGTCTTCGGCTTTCAGTCCCAATTCGTCGGCGAAACTGCGCGGGGTGTACTCCTTGCCGTTGTAGGTGAATTTTTCGGGTTCTTCACCAAGATAGGTGTTCAGGATGGCTTTGTAGGCGGGTTGCCATGCGGTGGTGAGTTTCCTTCCGCTTACCACGGCCTTGAGGAAATTGGTCAGCACTGCATCCAGTTCGCTGTGGTCGTGGGCATCGGCACCGTAATTGAGACCGGGGAAAGCCGCTTCGGGCACCACGCCGAAAACTTCCAATACATCCACCACGTCGTTGCTTGCCCCGCCGGTGGCCAATTCTGTCTTGCCGTGCAGGCGCACGTATTTGTCGCCCTTCAGCAGGTAGCATTTATAAACGGGATACATATCGGAAAGGTCGAATTCACCTTTTCCCATGCGGAGCAGTTCCGATTCGAGGAACGACATACCCGAAAAACTCCAGCAGGTACCCGAACGATTCTGGTCCTTTACCGAAGTGTTGGGTATCGTTTTCACTTCCGTGAATTGATAAACGGCCTTCTTGTCGTCTTTCTTGCCGCCTTTTTGAGCCTGTGCGGAAAAAGCCACCGCCAAAACCAGCCCGATTGTCAACAAAATGTTTTTCATCTTAATGGATGTTAAATTTTTGGATTTAGATAGTGCGAATATAACAAAAAAGACGGGAATCTCGTTTTAGATTCGGCATGGACGGCGAATGCCTTTCTGCCGCAACCGGTTCGGAGGTCCGGGGTCGTTTTCCCAAAATGCTTATCTCAAAGCAAGGCGTCGTCTTTAAGGAACAGGCAACTGTCGCCGTAGCTCAAAAAACGGAAATCGTTTCGGAGGGCCGTATCGTAGAGTTCCCGCCAGAGAGGTCCTATCAATGCCGATACCAGCAACAGCAGGGTGCTTTGGGGTTGGTGGAAATTGGTTACGATGCCCTTGCAGATGGCAAAATCGTATCCGGGCGCAATCATGAGCGCCGTATGTCCGTGAATCTGCCGTACCTTATGCCGCTCCATATAAGACAGGATGGCTTCTAACGCGGCCGTCGGGCTGATTTCTTTCCGGGCCTGCGCGAAATCCTCGTAGACCTCCCATTGGTGAACCTCAAAAACAGCCCGTTCGGCATCGTCCGTTTGCGGAAAGCCGCCTACCAGGAATTTCAATCCTATCCAATACAGGCTTTCCAGGCTGCGCATGGAAGTGGTGCCCACCGGAATGACAGGTCTGCCGTCTTTCAATGCCTCAATCAAATGACGAACCAGACCGTCGGTGGCCAATATATGCTCGTAGTGCATGGCATGCCCGCCGATCCGCTCGGCCTTGACAGGGCGGAAGGTGCCGGCACCCACATGCAAGGTGATGAAATCTTGTTCGATACCCGAATCCTTGAGTTTTTGCAATACCTGCGGCGTGAAATGAAGACCGGCCGTGGGGGCGGCCACCGAACCGTCGAACCGGGCGAAGACCGTTTGGTAACGAGTCTTGTCGGTCTCTTCGGCCTGGCGGCGGATATAAGGAGGCAAAGGTACCTTTCCTGCCTGCTCAAGCACTTGGGCAAAACTCAGATGCGCCGGTTCCCAGGAAAACGCCACCTCGAAACAATCGTCGAATGAGCCCGTCTTACACGCCGTCAGACAGCCGGTGTCCGTTTCAAGGGCGCTTCCTGTCGGAAAAGCCATCTGCAAAAGGCCGTCTTTCCAACGTTTGTTGTTTCCGATCAGGCATTTGAAGCGGCAGTGTCCGGTGGCGGCAAAGGCGGAGGCCGGTTCGGCCGGAACGGTGGGTTCCAGACAGAAAATCTCGATACGTGCGCCCGATTCCTTCCCTTTGCAAAAAATCAAACGTGCATGCACTACCCGGGTGTTGTTGAATACCAAGAGCGACGAGGCGGGCAGAAAATCGCCGATATGCCGGAAAACCGAAATGTCGGTTTTCCCCCCCTTATACACCAATAGTTTGGATGCATCGCGTTCGGCCAAAGGATAGAGGGCGATACGCTCTTCGGGCAGGGGATAGTTGAAATCCGCTATTTCCAAAGCGCGTAAAGGCGAACCGGATTCCGGTTCGCCTTTACTTACGGCCGACGGCGCCGTCTTGTCTTCTTGCGTCGAAAGACCTTCAACACCGTGCATTCTTACAAGTTTTCCTGATAGTAATCGTACAGTTTGCGGAACAAGTGGATTCTGTCGGAACCCATCACATTGTGTTCGTGGTTGGGATATACGAAGAAATCAATCGGGATATGCCGGCTGACGCACTCCTGTACGAAAAGCGAGCTGTTTTTAGGCAATACCACGGGGTCGATGCCTCCTTGTATGATCATCACCTTGCCCCGAATCGAATCAACGCGGTTCATCAGGCTGGCGTTACGGTAACCGATGGCATTTTCTTGCGGCATGCCCATGTAGCGTTCTCCGTACATCACCTCATACCATTTCCAGTCGATTACCGGACCACCGGCGGTGGCTACCTTGAATACGTCCGGATAACGGGTCTTGAGCGTAAGGGTCATGAAACCGCCGTAGCTCCAGCCGTCTATCCCGATACGGTCCGCATCTACGAAAGGCAGGGTCTTGAGGTATTCGACACCGCGCATCTGGTCGGCTGCCTCCACATCTCCCACATGACGGTAAATGGCAGATTCGAAAGCAAAACCGCGGTTGTCGGAACCCCGGCTGTCGACGGTCCATACAATATAACCTTCTTGAGCCAGAAAGCGCAGGAAACGGCCGCAGGAATAGTCGTTGCTTTCACGAACCAACTGTACATGCGGACCGCCGTATACGTAAACGATTACCGGATATTTGCGGGAAGAGTCGAAGTCGTGCGGAAGAATCATGCGGGCGTAAAGGTCGGTTTTGTCATCGGCCGCTTTGATTTTGACAACGCGGAATTCGGGCGAAACATAGCCGGGCAACAAATCTTTCTCCTTGCCTATCACCTTGATGATTTTTCCTTTGTCATCGATAATCTGCGAGCAGAAACCCATCCGGGGAGACGACCAGGTGTCGATGAAGTACCGGCCCGAAACATGCATGCTGACTTGGTGTACCCCGTCTTCTTTGGTGAGACGCACGATCTTTCCGCTCTTGATGTCCACGCTGTAGAGGTTGTCCTGAAGCGGGCTGTCTTTGGTGCCCGTGAAATAGATCAGTTTGCCGTCGTGGCTGAAACCCAGAAGGGAGGTTACGGCCCAAGGTTCCTTGTCGGGGGTCACCGCCTTGAGGCATTCGCCCTGCGTATTGTAGAGATAGATGTGATTGTACCCGTTGCGTTCGCTCATCCAGACAAACTGGTCGGGCGTGCCGGGGCGGAACACGATGCCTTTTTCGGGTTCCACATATGTGTCGTTGCTTTCTTTGAAGACCATGCGTTTTACAAAGCCGGTGTTGGCGTCGTAGCAGATAAGCATGAGATCTTTCTGGTTGCGGTCGAGGATCACCGTATAGACTTCCTTGTCGTCAGGCGACCATGTAACGCTGGGAATGTACGTCCGTTGCGGATCGGCGTAGGGTTCAAGGAAAGTGTTGGTATGTGTTTCGGCATTGAAGACGCATACCTGCGTGCTGTGCATTTCCTGCCCGGCTTCCGGATAACGGATCAGTTTCACTTTGGTGGAATCTTTGGCATACGAAGTGAGGGGGAACTGTCTCACCATGGTTTCATCCATTACGTAATAGGCCAATTTGTTGCCCGAATTTGACCAGAAGGTCCCTTTGGTGATGCCGAATTCGTTACGGTGTACGGCCTGTCCGCTCACAACGCCCGGATCGGCGTTGTGGGTAACGGCAAACCGCATCCGGTTACGGGTTGTGTACAGATTGTTGTCGCGGGTATAGGCAACCTGTTGCGTGCTTGTGTGAACATCGAAATTGGTGGCGTTTTCCCGTTGCGAGGCATCGAAAATGAGCCGTTTGGCGCGATAGTCGAAAATCATGCGGTTGAGATGGCACTGGAGAAAAAGGAAACCGTCGCCGATCTTGAGGATGGGCGGAAACTGCTCCATGGTTTCGTATTGCCGCATCCGGAGATCATGGTTGAGTTCCTCCAGCGTCAGCGCCGTCTCGGTTACGTTGGTTTCGGGAAAATACTTCATCAGGGAGTCGTTTTTCACATAGAAAAGCGCGGGAAGGTTGGTCAGGGAGTTCCACTGCAACTGCGAGATGTTTTGCTTTTGAAGCGGGCTGGCTTGCAACAGCTGTTCTATTTCCAGTTTTTTTCCGTCTTTAACGGCTTTTTTTGTCTGAATGATTTCGGCTTGCGGCGTATTGGATTCCGTTGCCAGAACACAATTGCCCGCATTCGTTATCAAAACGAACGAAAAGGTCGCGATTAAAAATGATAACTTTTTCATAATGTTTATATTAATCGTTCGAAAACTCTTTTACTTTATTGCGGTAGTTCGAAAACACATTGGCTCTCGAAACGAACCCCACATAGGTCTCTCCGTCCAAAACAGGAATGTTGTAATCGGAGCACGTATTGAATTTTTTGGCTACCTGTTCCATGTTTTCCTGACGGTAAATAATCGTTTTTGGCTTATACATCAGTTCTTTAACTGAAATTTGGCCGTAAAGTTCAGGCCTAAAGATAACGGTTTTGATATCGTCTAGAAAGACAATGCCCAAAAATTTGTTCTGCGGGTCGGTAACCGGAAAGATATTCCGTGACGAGCGGCTGATGTCTTTCACCAGCTCTCCCAGACTGTCGTCGGGACGGACAGTAACGAAATTGCGTTCTATAAGACGCTCCACACTCATAAGGGAAAGCACGATGGCGTCTTTGTTATGGGTAAGGAGCTCTCCCTTGAGCGCCAGGCTTTTGGTATAGATGGAGTGGGGGTTGAAATGCCGGCTCACCAGATAGGAAACGGCAGAAACCAACATGAGCGGAATAAAGAAATTGTATCCGCCCGTTATTTCGGTAACCAGAAAGATAGCCGTAAGGGGCGCGTGCATTACTCCGGCCATTACTCCGGCCATGCCGGCCAACGCGAAATTGGGGACGGGCAGGGCAAGGTTGAAGGCCACGTTGAAAAAGCGGGCGATGAACAACCCTAAAAAGGCGCCTACGAACATAGACGGGGCGAATACGCCGCCCACGCCGCCGGCACCATTGGTAAGACAGGTAGCCACCACTTTGAGCAGAATCAGCGACAGCACGAATCCGAAAAATACAAAAACGTTGTCTTGCAACGGATAAACAACGGTGTTGTTGAAAATCTGGGTGTAATCCCCGTTGAAAACATCGGCCAGAAAGTTGAAGCCTTCCCCGTAGAAAGGAGGAAAGAGGAAGATGAGCAGACTCAATGAGATACCGCCGATCAACACGCGGTATCTCTTTTTGGGAATGCGCAGGAAAAACTGTCCCATGCGCTCGGTCATGAAAAGGAAATAGCAGGAAACGACACCGCCGGCCACCCCCAGAACCAGGTAGAACGGCAGGTTCTGCAACATGAAGTCGGCCGTTACATCGAAATGGAAGGTGGCGGATCTGCCCAGCAGAAACACCGAGGTTACCGCCCCCGTGGTGGATGCGATCAGGATCGGGATGAGCGAAGACATGGTGAGGTCTATCATCAGGACTTCGAGTGCAAATACCAATCCGGCCAGCGGGGCGCCGAAAATACCGGCGATGGCACCGGCCGATCCGCAGGCGATCAGCAACACCAGATTGCGGAATCCCATGTTGAAGAATCTCCCCACATTGGAACCGATGGCTGCCCCGGTAAGCACTACCGGCGCTTCGGGACCCACCGATCCGCCAAAGCCGATGGTAACCGTGCAGGCCACCAGGGAGGAATACATCTTGCTTCGCTTGATACGGCCCCGGGATCGGCTGAAGGCTTGCAGAACTCGGCTTACGCCATGGCTCACGTCATCGTGCACCACGTAGCGGACAAACAGGAAAGACAGCGTGACCCCGGCCAAGGGCAGCAAAAGGAAAAGATAGTTTTCCTTGTCGGCAGCGCGCAGGTTGAGGATAAACTCGCTGAAATAGAAAATCATGTTTTTGAGCAAAACGGCCGCCAGACCGCTGAGAAGGCCCACCACGATGCTCAGACCGATCATCAGGTTGCGTTCGGAAAGATACTTCGCTTGCCATGCATCGAACTTAGTCCGATACAGACGGTAGAGGTGAAGTCTTGTTTCGTATAATGTCTGCATGACCGACCGCTGGTTGCCCCCCTTTTCCGCATCCGGGAAAGGGATAAAATATGCAAATCTAATGGAATAGCAGCAATGCTACAAATCCAACAAGGGGTGAAAACATCAAAAAAATACCCGGCACATGTGTACCGGGTAAAAAAAGAAAGGGTGCAAGATGGGGCTCGAACCCACGACCCTCGGAACCACAATCCGATGCTCTAACCAACTGAGCTACATGCACCATCTGTATTCCGATACGGAAATACCGTCCGGACAGCGGTTGCAAAAGTACGACAATCCCTCCGAATTTGCAAACCGCTACCGACCGGCGGCGGCCGTATCCTGAACCGGAATCGTGTCGGTTTCGGAAGCTATGGGAACGGTGGGGAAATCCACTTTCCGGATAACCCTTCTTTCGCGGTTCATCCAGCCTTCGAATTGACGGACGATCTGACGGCCGAGGTCGAGACGGGCACTGTCTACCTTACGGATCTCGGCCGGGGTGAAGGCGTTTTTGTACAGCGCCTTGCCCACTCCGAATTTAAGTTTTTCGAGATTACCTTTTACGTTGATACCCAATTTGAAAGGTACAGGCGACTTCAGTACCGAAATATGGTAGTTGAAATTCATGTCCAAATCCTGATGTCCGCCTACGCCCACCCGGTAGCGGTCTATTTCTATTTCGAAAGGATACACCGTAACCTGTCCGTCCTGCACGGTGATAACGGCCGAGATACTGTCGATCATGTTGCGTTTCTTGTTTTTGAACATCAATATCTTGGAAATCTCGGCAAAGGTTTCGCCGTCCATCAGCACCAGGTTTTCTCCGTGCAGACGCAGGGCGGCCGTGAGGGAGGGCAAAAGGATGTTCATATTGGAATCCACTTCGGTGGAAGCCACCGTTTGCAAATCCACCACGCCTTCGAATGAACGCAGCATGGGCAGGGTGGAATCCAAGGCGGGAACGGTCTTTATCAGACTGTCGATTTTGATGCCCCTGATGTTCATGTCGAATCCGGCATCCCCCTTGTGGCGGGTGGGTGTGGCGTACACCATCGACAGATACACTTCCGCGCCCAAGGTCTGCAAATACAGATTCTTCAGATTCACGGCACTGTTCCGGATCTCGACATTGCCCAAAATGTTTTCAAAGATCAACTTGTCGTACACTACTTTCTTGGCATCCAGATTCACTTTCACATCCATCTTGCGAGGAACAAGAAAGAGGGAGACGGCTTGTTGCAGCGTGTCGTGGACACTGGTGTTTTCCACCTCGTCCATTTGATCCTGCAGGGCTTCCTCCTGGGCGGAAACTTCATCAAGCCTCGGGGCCGTGCTGTCCACCGGACTGGCCAAGACATTGATGAGCTGGTTGCAGTCGAGCATCTTGGATTTGATGGTTACTTCGGCCCGCAACATCTCTTTCCCTTTATACACGCGCCAGAGTTTGTAGAATTTTCCCTTGACGGTCAGATTGGAGTTGCCCACACGCACGCTGGCGCGTTTCAGATCCACGTTGCCGCCGTCTAAGGAACCCTTGAGGCGGTTGAAACGCAGGGGCAGGGCGAATTCGGGCATCGACACAACGGCCTTACGCATGTCCACCGTGGCTTTGGGCCACCACAAAGTATCTTTGAAACGGGTAAGTTCCAAATGAACTTCGGCCTTACGTAGCTTGGCTTCGGTCTTTCCCGAGCGGCCGTATACGGTATCGGTTTCAAAATCGAAATTGACAAGCGGTTTGCGGGGATTTTCCGGCGAGGGTTTCAGGGAAACCTTGGCTTTGGTGCGGGTGTTGTAGAACAGGAGTGTGTCGAACATGCGGGCGTAAACCTTGCTGAAATAGACACTGCCTCCCAAACGGATAATCTGGGTGGTGTTGGTGTCTTTCGGGGGCACGGAATAGGCCCTTACCCGCAAGGTATCCACATAAGCCTTGATATGAGGTCCTTTCCAATGGATTTTGTTGATGGTGAGCTCGGCACCTAAAAAGCGCTTGCTCTTGAAGCGGAAATAGGCGTCTGTATGGGCGTTGAAGTCTTTGTTGGTGTCGTTGAGGAAAACCTGACGCATATCTATGTGGCCGTTGGCTACGATTCTGCCGTAGTTTTTCTGTTTGATGTCGGAAAGGCGCACCCTGCCCTTTAGGTCGGCATCGATTTCTCCACCCATATCCACACCGGGCTGGAAGGGAAAAATCTTTTTGAGCGTGCTCATGTTCAGGTTGGAAGAGGTGCTGAACTCGGCCACCGGATCGGTGAGCAGGCTGTCTACACGGCAGCTGGCCAGAATATCCACATCCATGGCTTTGAGGCGTAGAATCTTAAGGTCGGCATAAGAGTTGCTTTGCTTGTTTAAATCTACAAAAGCGTCCAGATCGGCCACAAGGGTATCGATGCCGTAGGGCATACCCGCATAGTGGGCCGTGCCGTTCTTGATTTTTATCTTCAGCTTGGCTTCGGGCAATTTTCCGTGACCGTACACACCGCTGAGCCTGCAACCGAAATCCACCTGCCCCTCTGCATCCAGCGGCGTTTTCTGCATCACGCTTTCGGGAATCATTCCCAATACGTCCTTAAGCGAGGGGGTGCGTAGTCCGAAACCTACATCCATGGTGATGTCGCGGGTAACGGAGTCGATGATGAAGTCTCCCTTGGCACCGAAACCTATGTCGTTGAGTTTGATTTTTGTGCCTTTCAGGTGGCAGATGCCGGAATCGGCATTGTATTCCAATCCGGTTTTGATATTGAGGGCCACTTTGTTTACCAGCAGTTTCTGGTCTTGCCAGAAGAGAAGGTTGTCGTTGGTCAGTTCCAGATGAAGTTTTGACTTTACCTTAGACAGACGGATTCTGGCCTGCAAGTTGGCGTTTTCCACACGGCCGTAGATGTTGTTGGCCCGGTCGTCGAAATACACAAAGGCATGGTTGATGTTGAGGGAGCGGCAGCTGATTCCCTTCAAGAGAGGTTCGCAAGCGGCGGTGTCGCTCTCTTGCAGGGAGTCGGAGGGTGTGGTTCCGAAAATATCGTAGTTCGATTTTCCGTCGGCGCGGGTAAAAACATACACCCGGGCGCTGTCGAGGGTGATTTCCCGTAAGACAAGACGTTTTTTCTTAAGGTAGGCCCCCATATTCACGTTTATACGGCAACGCGAAAAACCAAGAAGGGTATCGGTTTTGTCGAACAGGCTGTCTTTCATCGCCCTTGAAACAATCAAACCGTCTCTTACCTCCAGTTCCACACGGGGATAGGTAGAGAAGAAAGTAAGCTCCACCTTCCCCACCCGCACTTCGGCTTCGAGCTGTTCATTGGCTATTTTTTCTATCAGCGGCGTGATCTTGGAAGGGGTAAGCACGATATTCACCACCACAGCCATGGTGATGGTAAACAAAAGTAAAAGCGACAGGAGGCTTATCAAGACTATCCTGACAGTCTTTCTGAGTTTGCCGGTTCTGGCGTTCGCCTTTTCCGGTGCGGAATTTGTTTCGGCCATATGCTTGCTGTGTTTACGGTTAGTGTGTGTCCTTACATCTGTTTTCGGAGCCGTGCCACGGGAAAATCCATGCCTTCACGGTATTTGGCCACTGTGCGCCGGGCTACGGAAAAGCCTTTTTGTTTGAGTTGTTCGGTTAAGGTATCGTCGGTGAGCGGATTGGTTTTGTCTTCGGTTTCGATAAGTTCCCGCAGGGCTTCCTTGATCTGGGTGGTGGATATTTCTTCGCCCTCCTCGTTTTCGATGGATTGAGAGAAAAACCGCTTTACCAGAAAGGTGCCGAAATGGGTCTGTATGTATTTGTTGTTGATTACCCGCGAAACGGTGGAGACATCCATGCCGATGATGGCGGCGATGTCTTTGAGCCGCATGGGGCGGAGAAGGGAGATATCGCCTTCCAGAAAGTAGTTCTGCTGAAAATCCACGATGGCCTGCATGGTGCGCAGCATGGTGTTGCGTCGTTGGATTATCATATCCATAAACCAGCGGGCCGCGTCGATTTTCTGTTTCACGAAAAAGGCGGCTTCTTTGTTTTGTTGACGCCTGAATCTTTCGGCCCTGCCTTCGGGGGTATCGTTCCCGGGGGCCGAACCTGTTGGCCGGCCGTATTCTTCCAACATCTGTTCGTAGGCAGGGTTCACGCGCAGACGGGGATCGTTTTTGGCGTTGAGGCTGAGGACAAGGTGGCCGTCATCATTGATGAGGTAGAAGTCGGGGATAACGGCGGCCGCACCTTCGTCGGCGCTTTCCTCATCTCCCTGTCCGGGTTTGGGATCGAGGGTTTTGATCAGATCCACAGCGTCCCGGAGGTCGTCCTGGTCTATCTTGAGTTTTTCGGCGATGCGGGCGTATTGCCGTTTGGAAAACTCCTCGAAACATTTTTCCAACAGACTGTCGGCCGTTTGGAGAATGAACAGTTCACCCAGACCGGCGCCCCGGTTCTGTGCTTCGGCGGTTTTATTACGGATCTGGATGCGCAGGCATTCGCACAAGTCGCGTCCCCCGATGCCGGAGGGCTCCAGACTTTGTATCCGGTGCAGCACTTCTTCCACTTCGGACGCGCTCACGTTTAAGTTGAGCGTAAAAGCCATATCGTTTACCATGGCCTCCACCGAGCGTTCAAGATAACCGTCTTTGTCCAGATTGCCGATAATCGTTTCCCCGATTTTCCGTTGCCGTTCATCAAGGGGCAGAAGCCCCAGTTCTTCGGTAAGTTTTTCTTGCAGACCGCGCTTGAAGCGTACGGGCGAGCGGTATTCCGATTCGGGATCCCGATAATTGTAGGCCTTGAGTTTGTAGGCGTAGTCTTCCCGGTCGGGATTCACATAGTCGCCGGGATTAAAATCATCCCGGTCGGGCAGTTTGTCGAAACCGGCATCGAGGCCGGAGGCGTTTTCGCTATCGGGGCGGTCTTTGTCAATACGGGAATCGGAGGCACTGTCGTCATCATTGAAATGCCCTTCTTCAGGGCCTTCCTTCAGGTGGCTGATAGGTATTTCATCGCTGTAACGGCCGCCTTCGCCTTCTTCCAAGGCAGGATTGGCCTGCAACTCTTCTTTAACGCGCTGCTCAAGGTCCATGGTGGTAACCTGCATGAGCTTCATCAGCTGTACCTGTTGAGGCGACAGCTTCTGCATCATTTTCTGCGAAAGACCTTGTTTGAAACTAAGTGCCATAAATCCGTGCGGGGTACATTCCTCTCAGTACGCGAATTTACAAATTTACAAAAAGAGAGCGTTATCGGGATGGAGGTCCGGATGATGTTTTCTGAAAGAGGATACGGAAAGAATACCGTATAGCCCCATGAAATAGAATAGACCGCAATAAAACAAAACATCTATCATGCAGTATCCGAACATCATCAATAGCCACAGCCACCAAAACAAACGTTTCTCTTTACTTGCCAGGCAGAGGGCCTTTATCCAGAACCAGATAAAAAATGCAAGTCCTATGATTCCGGTCTCCATCCAGATAAAGAGAAATTGATTGTGCGGATGCCGGTAATAATTCCTGTAAAAGGGATAATGGGCAACAAAATTGTTCTTGAAATCAATATGGGCATCTGCGCTCCAACCGGCCAGGGGGCGTTCCTTTATCATCTCCCATGCGGTTTTCCAACAATAGAGACGGGGGAGTGCGGAACCATCGCTTTCTATGCCGGGGGTGCGTTCACGAACGTTGCTCATCACCCTCAGAGATTGAGAGAACCGTCCTGTTATACCTTTTCCGATAAAAGGAAGCAGCAAGCATCCGCAAACAGCGGCCGTAACCAGCACACCGCACGCAAAACGCCGGCGGTGGCGGAATGCCAGCACGATCAGGGATATCAAACTTAAGACAAACAGTGCTTGTCCGGTTTTGGAATTTGATGTGAGTAAGCTTAGGGCGAATAAGATCAGCGACAGATCCGCCATATGCCGGCGTAAGGGTGTGTTTAGAGGGGCCTTGCCGTGCATGCGGGCGAGAAAGACAAGAATAAAGGCGGTATTGATGAACAAAGCCTCGACGGTGGTGTGCATCGGCATCTCCATGCCGGCAAAGCTCATGTAGATTCCTTGAAAAGATAAAAATTCGTTCAAGGCAGTCCAAAATCCGGTTGGCCGGTAATATTCCAGTTCGGGTACGGTAAGAAAGCAACGGGTCAGTACAGCGGTCCGGACAATACATTCGAACAGGCATCCGATAACGAAAAGAAAAGCGAAGAGTCTGATGCGTCTGGAGGAAAAAAAGGCGGGCGACATGCCGAAAAAAACGAAAGGAATCAAAAGAAAAGCAATCTGTCCGCCGCATGTTTTTATTGCCTCCGCCTTGTCGCAGGCATAGAGAACAGACAAGCAGGCCATTAAGAAAAGCGCCGATGTCGGTAAGAACGGTTTCCAGCAAGGCAGACTCGCCTTTATCTCGCCCTTGGGGAGAAGCAGGCAGAAAACGGCGGCAAGCCCCACGCTTACCCCGAGAAGATAGGAGGGTACGTTGAAAGGCATCCAGAAAAACAACGCGAACAGGCCGATGTTGACGGTTTGCAAAACCACCGTCAGCCCGCGCAGAAGTCCAACAGCCGGACGGGTGTTTTCTGAAAGAAAGATATCATAACTGCTTAAGGTCCGCATGATGTCGTCAAAATTTTATGTAAACCACCGTTGCAGGCGTATCCGTGCCGGTTTGCGATGCAGGGCATCTTCCGCAAACCAGCATAACTCATATAACAGCACCAGAAAAACGGGCACCGTGATTGCGGTCAAGGTCTGCACGTACGGATCAAACCAACCCAGGAACAACATGCCGTATATCCAACCTAAAAAAGCCCAGAGAAAAAGACTGCGGCGCTGACGGGCTATAAAAAATACCGTACAGACCATACAGGAAAAGAAAAACACGTAAACCGCCGCATGCCGTCCACCCAGGAAAACATATAGGGTACCCATAAAGGAACGCACATTGGTTCCGTTGTCCGCACGGGTGGTGATGAGATAATACGTGTTCAGCGCATCTTGCATTTCCTCTTCCCCGCGCAGGAAACGGGCTATATTGACAAAGGGGGTGTAGATTTTGGAGATATCCCTTTCTTCATAGATTCCCTGTGCCATGTCTTCGCTGAATCCGTACACCCCGGCCGTAAGATAGGTAACGAAATGCTTTTGGATATAAGCCGCCACGTCTTTGCGGTATTCGGAGGGCAACATACCGTAATGAGTCCTTATTTCTTCGGCCCGGCTCATGAAACCGATCCAATAGATGGTGAAGAAAAACAGAAAGCCGGCAACCGCCACACCCAACAGCAGCTTTATCTTCATCCGCATCCTGCCGGTAAGAAGGCGTAAGAGAATGCTGCCGCAGAAAGGCAGCAGCAGCCATCCTTTTACCGAATACAACAAATCCACCAAAAGGAAAAAAAGCAGATAGAACCAATATCGTTTATGGTTTTTGTCCACCAGCAGGACCCAAATGATGAACAGAACCATAAACAAGGTGAACAAATGTCCGAAAAAGCCCCCGCCGGCCAACAACTGGCCAAATTCCTCGCTGCCTGGAGGATGCGGACAAGCCACCAGCATATAGGCGATCTTCAGGCCGAACAGCAGGCAGACCACCTGTGTTGTTCTTTCTAGAACATGCACCGTGAACGGAGATACCGATACAGGTTGGGTAATCTGGTTTCTGGAGGCGGCATGATAGACGATGCCCAAAAAGAAACTGGGAATAAAAAAAACAGCGATACCTATTACCCACACCCAAATGCTGGGATAATAAAAATCGGTAAAGTCCATCTTGCCGTCTATCAGCATGCAGAATCCCAAAACGGCCGCATAGGGAATCATCAGGCAGTTGAGCGGCGTGTAGGGCGTTTTCCAGACCCGTTTCTCCACAAGGGCCAGGAGGAATACCTCCAGATAAAGTACGATTGCCGGTAGAAACTCCATGTTCGGTTTCTATTTCAAAAACGTAAAGATAGACTTTTCTTGCCTTGGCCGGCGGTCGCTTTTTCCAAAAGGATATCGATGCCGTAAAAAACAAGGAGCCAGAACGGTATTTCGTAAGTGTTCAGCAGAGAGAGGTAAGAATCGAACCATCCCATAAAAAGTGCGGCACACAGCCATGCGTAGAGAAGCAGGGCGTAAAAGGTTTTCTTTTTCCGATACAGCTCGAAAAACAGATAACATACGGTGCTGGTAAGGAGAACAAGCAATGCGAAACCGGCCGGTGTTGAAAAGACATATATCGACCCGATAAGGCCTCTCACATTGGTGTAGTTTAGACCTGTGTGAAACCATTCGGGCACATGGATATCGGCCGGCAATCCGAAGAAGGGAGGAAAGAGGTAACGCCAATCGCAAGGCTCAAGGATTCCGTTCTGCATATCCATGCTTAGGCCGAAAGTGCCGGAGGTAACATAATGGACCCATAGCCCCGATATGGATTTCAATTGAGCACCCAATGTGGCGGATTTGGGAAAAAGGGTGTTGCCGGACACGAAAATCAGCAGGTAACTCAGAAAAAAAACCACCGCGGCGGCGGCCACAATACCTGCCAGATGTGAAACTCTCAACTTTATCTCACCCGAGATAAGATAGGCGAGAAAGGCGGCGGTTAGCGGAAGCAGAATCCAACTTTTGACTTGATAGATGAACAGAAAGACAAGCATCAGCAATATGGCGCATTTCATAGACAGGTTGCGGCGGTCGAAGCGGAAAACAGGCTGTTTCCTTACGTTTTTGAGCGAGGCCGAGAAAAACAAGACCAAAGCCATGCCGATTACCAATAAATGTCCCATAAAACCGCTTCCGGCAAAAAGGAATCCGAACTTCTCGCTGCCTATGCCCGCATTTGTTCTTCCCAAAAGATACAGCATCTTTCCACACAGCAACAGGCCTATAAGATAGGTCAAAACGATTTTCCAGCGCAGAAAGCCTCCTGTCTTCATTCGCTTGTCCGGTGTTTTGGGAGAGGATTTCTTGCGGGTAAAAGCAAACCAAAGCCAACTCGGTACGGCAAACAACGGCATTCCGATAATCCATGGAATAAGGCTCGGGTAATAGAACGGAACGATGCCGAAACGTCCCTCCACAACGAGGGTAACGAGCAAAGCCGCGCCATATGGTAGCATCAGGAAACTAAGCGGTGTGAAATAGGTTCGCCACAGTTTTTTTTCAATCCATGCGAGTAGGAAAATTTCAATGAAAACACTTAGGGTCAAAAACAACTCCATGGCAGTTTATTTAAAGGCGCGGCATCTTATTTGAGAAAAGGTTCAAGCGTTCTCCAGGCGGATTCCGCTCTATAGATTCCTGAACGGTTATAGGCCGCCTTTTTCATTCTGTCGAGTTCATCCTGATGGGCGAACAGATACTCGATATGGGCGGCATATCGCGCCACTTCTTCTTCTCCGATAGGAACGATATAACCGGTTTCGCCTTCGGTTACGCAAGCGGCGGCATAAAGCCAATTTGATACCAAAACGGGAATACCCGCCATATAGGCATCTATGACAGCGCCGGGGAGTCCTTCAGTGGGGTAACGGGTGGGCAGGATCAAGGCATCGTAGACCGACAGGGTTTGGGGAATTCTTTCAGGTTCGATTTCTCCTTTAAAACGCACATCGGCATACTGTTCCAAAGCGTTCAGGAAATAGGCTTCGTCTTCGGGATAAGTTTTTCCATAAAAATCTATCGTTACCGGACACTTTGCCTTGATTTCAGGACGCGCGAAATATCCGGCCAGCGCGAACACCACTTCTATGCCTTTCTTCTTTACGATGCGCGACATGAATACCAACCGGAAACAATTCTTGTTGCGTGAGGGTACGGCAGGTTTGAAGTTCACGAAGCGGAAGTTGGGCATTACCCCCACGTTCAACATGCCGTATTGTTGCAAAAGGGTTTGGGCTAATTGCCGGTTTTCGACAAGAAGCACCTTTATGTTTCGCATCTTTCTCTTGATGAAAGGATGCCGGTCAAAGAATTCGGGCAACCATCCCCCGATCTGGATATAGATGATATCGAAACGGAAAATTTTTGACAACAGGTACAAAAGAAGAAAAAAATGCCGCAGGTTATTATGCGCGGGCAAATAGACCACCTTGTTCGCGCAGATGGTTTTCCAAAGAAGTGCCACTATCTTCCACGGATAAAAATGCAGAAGCTCCGTATCGAAATAGCGGAGGGAAGACCCTTTTCCGGCCTGACGTTCGATAAGGGTATAGCATTGCCTGGTCTTGATGGTTTGACCGTCCTTCTGATCGGTCTTGAAACCGAGGTACCCTAACAGCAATATTTTTTTCGGAGCCATTGAAACGTGTTACAGGCTAAACAAAGCAAAGATAGCGAATTTAATTTCTTCGGTCGGCATTCATACCCCATTTCCGTAACTGGAAAAGCTTCTGTATTGCTTTGAGAAGGATGAAGAAGAAAGCGAATTTCAATCCCTTCCTCCAACGTTTTTGGTAATGGATATATTCGTGGTTTCCTGACAGTTGGTAAAAAACGGTAAGCATGTCAACGTGAAGTTGCTGATAGAACCTGCTGCAAAAAGAACCGTATAGGTCGTAGTAACTCCAGATACCGAAACTGAAACGGGGCAGTAATTTCCGGAGCGCGCTTTCGAAACGTGCAAACTCGTTGTATTCTCCTGTAAAGCTCTCATAATCGAACAAGCCCAGAAGGGCGAACATGGAACCGTTCAGAATGGATTTTCCGGGAACGTTGAATTCTTCGATAAAAGGTTCGTTGTCGATTGTGCCGGTGCAGAGGGGAGAAAGCATCATTGTCCGGGCCGGGTGGATGGATTTCAGGCAATCTTCTTCGGACAGTAATCCGATATGGACGCAACGAATCAAAAACGAAATGGCCAAACCTTGCGTCATGCCCGAAACCTTTCCTTCCGCCATTTCGTGCTTTACGCCTTGGGGTACCTCAAAACGCCAAGCACCGTCTTTGTCTTGCCGGGAAAGCACGAAATCCAATACTTTCTGTAAATCGGCGCGTACCGCTTCCCCGTCATGCAGTCTGTTCAAAAGCCCGAGGCCGTAGTTCAACACGGTGATGGGAAAAAAAGTGCGGTGAACGCCGTTCAGGTAAAAAACGGGAATACCGTTTTCCATTTCACCTTCATAGAAGCCTTTTCCTTTCATGTCCAGATAATAGATGTCCGGGCTTAAGGCTTTCTTCTCCACGGCTTTTTCCCGCAGATGCCAATAATCGGTTTTCCCTGAAATTTCGGCTTTCAGGATAGAGAATCCGTATCGTATTTTTTTTAAGAACAACATTCTATTTAGAAAATATCCACCTTAGAAACAAGGCCTTGTCCATGCCGTCCAGTTCGGCGGATTCTTTCCAAAGATTCTTTTGGTATCGAAATATTTCCCTGATACTGACTTTATCCCTCAGCAACAAGGCAAGCGAGATATAGGGCATGTAGATCAGTTTCCAGATAAAAAACTTAAAAGGATGCCAATGTTGGCGCACATCCACAAAACGGTTCAGGTGGTGCATATACAGATGCCCCGCCGGCAAAAACTGCTTGCGGGATTCGCCGGCCTTATGATAGATGACCGAATCGAGCACGCACGCCATTTTTTGTTTTTTGTCTTGCAGACGCAAAGAAAAGTCGAAATCTTCTTCACCGAAAAAGAAACGGTTCGACAATACATCCGTAGCTTCTGTCTGGGAATGCGGCCGGGCGGCATATCTTTTCGATTTCTTCTGCAACCAGGCATCCGGAAAACCGATCAACTCCCTTTTTACAAACAGGGCGCAACCGGTAATCAGAGAAATAGGCATGCAATGTTTTTCCTTGATGGCCGAATACGGTTTGTTTTCGTAACGGTAAATGCGCAAGCCGAACACCAGTTTTCCACCGCAATTCCAAATTATGTTCTTGTTTCCGGCACGCCGGATTTGCGGTGTGAGCGCCACGTACTGCGGGTTTTTCAACGAAAATGTTTCAAGTTTTTCCAAAAAGTCCGGTTCCACCAAGGTGTCGTTGTTCAGCAACAGGTAATGCGCCGGTTTATCCGCCCCATCGTTGTCCGACAATCGTTCCACCAAAGCGATACCCATATTGTTGCCCTTGGCAAAACCGTAATTCTCCCCGAGCGCATACACCACACCCTGCCCCGCCTTTAGGGAAAAAGAGGGGTTCTCGCCTTCTTTCACCACCGAAAAATCCTTGCCGCGGCGGTTCAGGTAATCGGTTATCGCCTGCACCGATTCGTTTTCGGAACCGTTATCCACCACCGCCCATACAAAGTCTTGCTTTGTGCAGGCAAAGAGCGATTCAAGACATTCGATGGTGTCTTGGAATCCGTTCCAATTGAGCAGGATGATAGCAGTCATGCAAAATAAGACCTTAAAAAGCGCGTAAAGATAAAACTTTTAAGCCAAAGGTTTCTGACGCAGGCGCAACAATCCGGACAAACAAGCACAAAAGAGCACGGTTTCGGAAATTGTCATTGCCCAGGAACCGGCTTCCACGCCAAGAAAAGACGCCGTGCAAAGTGTCCACGCCACACTTGTCACTCCGGCAAGAAAAACCCCGCATAAAAACAACCGGGATTTATTGAGGTTCACCAAACCCACGATACCCAGCAGGTAATTCATGCCGCCGAAAAACATCACGGGGCTCATGATACGCAGCAAATGGGTGGCCTCCATGAATTTCTGTCCGCAGAGAATCCGTACAAGCGGTTCGGCAAAGAAGAACACCGCCGCCATCGCCAAAAACAGCAGCCCCGCCATATAAGCCGATATTTTCTTGAGTTTTTGCAGGTTTTCTTGGCGTGGTTTTCCTGCAAAGTCATGCCCTAAGTATGGAAACAACGCCTGTGAGACCGGTGAAACGATGCCCTGCAATCCCACCACGATTTTTTCGGCGGCGGTATAAAGCCCTAAGGCGGCATCGCCCACAAAAAAACGCAGGATAAAGATGTTCGACTTTCGGTAGAGCGTCATGCCCAAGGTGGAACCGAAAATGGCCGCACCGGAAGCGAACAGCGCTTTCATATCCGTCCAGACGGGAATCCGCAACCGCATGCCGAACAGCCGGCGGGCAATCACGATACTCGCCGCACCGCCCACCATATAACCCAATCCGTCTAAAAGCGGCAAGAACACATAGTGTTCAGGTTTTTTTATCAATACGAAGATAAGCACGAGAAAAACGCTCTTTCCCAACACGTTTACAATCGTGAGATAGCGCATTTTCTCCATGCCCTGAAAAAGCCATACGGCAGTGAACGTATTGCCCAGCACCAAGGTGAGCCCGCCCAAAAACATGAGCCGGTGTGTGGCGGTAGGCAGAATCAAGGGCGAAAGTATAAAAAAGAAAACCGCCACCGCCACGAGCAACAACAGACGGCACCCCAGTACGGCATTATAAACACGGTTCAGATAGGCAGTGTCCTGCCGGTGCTGCGCCACCTCTTTCGTTACCGAGTAATCAAAGCCGTAGTTGTTGAAAACCAATACATACTGAACCAGGATGTAGATAAAGCCGTAAAGCCCGTAGTGGGCGGGCCCCACCACGCGCAACACGTAAGGCATGGCGATAATGGGAATGAGAATCACCAACCCGTTCAGCACAGAGAGAGATAAAAAACTCTCCAATAACGATTTATGCTTCTTTAAGATTTCTTTCAGCAACATGCGGCATTGGCTTGGAATCCTCAAAAATACGCACGTTTTTGTAACTTCGCGCACTTAATCAGGCAAAGAGCGTGAAAAAGCAAGAAGAACAAGACCAGATCCTGAAGGATATCACCCAGAGCGACTACGAATGGGGCTTTGAGACCGAGGTGGATACGCACGCCTTGGAGAAAGGGCTTTCCGAAGATACCATACGCCGCATCTCCAAGTTGAAGGAGGAACCGGAATATATGCTGGAGTTCCGCCTGGCGGCTTTCGCGCAGTGGAAGAAAATGGGCGAACCTCATTGGGGGCATTTCGATTACGCGCCCATCGACTATCAGGACATCATCTATTACGCCGCCCCGCAGACCAAGGAGGATAACCCCTTGGCGGGCGTGGACCCCGAACTGCTGGAGACTTTCAAGAAACTGGGCATCGAGCTGGACGAAAAGAAAGAACTGCCCAAAGTGGCGGTGGATGCCATCATGGACTCGGTGTCGGTAAAGACCATGTATTCGGAAGATCTGGCCAAGCAAGGCATCATCTTCTGCTCCATCAGCGAGGCCATCAAGAACCATCCCGACCTGATCAAGGAATACTTGGGTTCGGTCGTGCCTTCGGGCGACAATTACTTTACCGCGCTCAATTCGGCGGTGTTCAGCGACGGCAGTTTCGTCTATATCCCCAAAGGGGTGCGGTGCCCGATGGAACTTTCGTCGTATTTCCGCATCAATGCCAAGGAAAGCGGGCAGTTCGAGCGCACGCTCATCATTGCCGACGAAGGGGCTTACGTAAGCTATATGGAGGGCTGCACGGCCCCCATGCGCGACAAAAACCAGCTTCATGCCGCCGTGGTGGAAATCGTGGTGCTCAAGGATGCCGAAGTAAAATACTCCACGGTGCAGAATTGGTATCCTGGCGACAAGGAAGGCCGGGGCGGCATCTACAATTTCGTTACAAAACGCGGTATCTGCAAGGGTTCGCGCGCCAAGCTTTCGTGGACACAGGTGGAGACCGGCAGCGCCATCACCTGGAAATATCCTTCCATCATCCTCAAGGGCGACCACAGTACGGGCGAATTCTACTCGGTGGCGGTAACCAACAACCACCAGCAGGCCGATACCGGAACCAAGATGATCCATATCGGGCAGAACACCTCCAGCACCATCGTTTCCAAGGGCGTTTCGGCCGGAGAAAGCCAAAACTCCTACCGGGGGCTGGTAAAGATCATGCCGGCGGCCGAAGGGGCGCGCAATTTCTCGCGCTGCGACTCGTTGCTGATGGGCAACCGCTGCGGGGCGCACACCTGGCCCGACATCCAGTGCCAGAACCGCACCGCCGTTGTGGAACACGAGGCCACCACTTCCAAAATCTCGGAAGAAAAACTGTTCTATTGCCGTCAGCGCGGTCTGTCGGAAGAAGACGCGGTGAGCCTGATTGTAAACGGATACGCCAAAGACGTGTTGGAACAGCTGCCCATGGAATTTGCCGCCGAAGCGCAGAAATTGCTGAGTGTGAGCCTGGAGGGCAGTGTCGGATAATCAATCCGTGGCTTATCAATCAAACCGAAAAATACATATCATGTTACTCGAAATAAAAGATTTACACGCTTCCATCAACGGAAAGCAGATTCTCAAAGGCGTGAACCTCAACGTGAACCGGGGAGAAATCCACGCCATCATGGGGCCCAACGGCAACGGCAAAAGCACGCTGGCATCGGTTATCGCCGGAAAGGAAATGTTCAGGGTGGACGGCGGTCAAATCAACTACAAGGGCAAGAACCTGTTTGACCTGAACGTGGAGGAACGCGCCTGCGAGGGCATTTTTCTGGGCTTCCAGTACCCTGTGGAGATTCCCGGGGTAAGCATCACTTCCTTTATGCGCGCGGCGGTGAACCAACAGCGCAAATACAAGGGGCTGGACCCGATGGACACCTTCGCTTTCATGAAGTACATGGAAGAGAAGCAGGCTCTGGTGGGTATGACCGACAAACTGGCCAACCGCAGCGTGAACGAAGGCTTTTCGGGCGGCGAGAAGAAAAAGAACGAGATATTCCAGATGGCGATGCTCCAGCCGGAACTGGCCATCCTCGACGAAACCGATTCGGGGCTCGACATCGACGCCCTCCGTATCGTGGCCGGCGGGGTCAACAAGTTGGCCAACAAAGACAACGCCGTGGTGGTCATCACGCACTATCAGCGGCTTTTAGACTATATCGTGCCCGATTTCGTGCACGTGCTGGCCGACGGAAAGATTGTGAAGACCGGCACCAAGGAACTGGCCAAGGAACTCGAAGTAAAAGGTTACGACTGGCTCAAGGACGTTACCGACAAATAAGCGGCAAGAACCATGCAGAACACAAAGGACATGCTTCAACAGTGGGCGGCATCGGCCAAAAGCCGCATTCCGGCGGGGCGCGGAATGTTCGCCCAGCATATTTCGCTGTGGAAGGAACTGGCGGCAAACGATTTTTTACAGCGCAAAATGCCTCTTTCCGGAGACGGGCTGCCTCAGGAATTCCGTTGCGACATCAAGGATTTAGACACGCACCGCGTTTCGGTGTGCAACGGTTTTGTGGCGGGTCTGGCCGGCAGGAACCTGCTTTTTCCCGATAAGAAAGCCGCCTTGGGCAACACGCCCTGTGTATGCCGCCTCAAGGACCTTTCCCAGGACGAAAGCGAAAGGATACAGGCGTTCTTTACCGAAAAAGAAGCCGAACCGGAGAGCGGCAAGATTCGCCGCACCGTCGATTTCGCCAAGGCCAGCCGCGAACACGACACCTTGTCGTTCGCCCGACTCAACCGCGAGCTGACCCCCGAAACTTTAGTGGTTTATCTGCCAGCCGGCTGCCGTCTCGACAAGCCTTTGCAAATCGTGAACCTCTGCCTGGGCAACGAGCCGCTTTTCCTGCAACCCCATTGCCTGATGCTGTTGGAGAAAGGGGCGTCCCTGAGCCTGGTGCACTGCACCGACAGCCATCCGCAGGCCGATATCCTGGCCAACGCCCTGACAGAAATCCATCTGCAGGCGGAAGCCCGTCTGGAGTTCATACAGATGCAGAACGTGGGCGACCGTTGCAAGATTTTTCATCATATCCGGGCGGATCTGCAGGCGGAAGCGCATCTGAACCTGCACCGTATGACGCTCAACGGCGGCATCACGCAGAACAATACCGAAATAAACCTGCTGGAACCCAAAGCGCATGCCGAAGTGTTCGGGTTGTATCTGCAAGACAGGGAGCAGAAAACCGACAATCAAGTAAAGATAAACCATGTGGCACCCCGGACCTACAGCCGCGAGCTGTTCAAGGGCGTGATGGACGATTCGGCGCAAGCCTACTTTAAAGGGCATGTTTTCGTAAGCCCGCAGGCGCAGCAGACCGAAGCCTACCAGTCGTGCCGCAACCTCTTGGTTTCGCCCAAGGCGCAGGCCTACGCCAAGCCCTATCTCGAAATCTACGCCGACGATGTACAGTGCAACCACGGCGTTACGGTGGGGCAACTCGACGAAGACGCGCTTTTCTATATGCGATGCCGCGGCATCTCCACCGAATCGGCGCGGCGGCTTCTGATGCGTGCCTATGCCGATGAAATCCTCAGGGAGATCGGCGTGGAAGAACTGCGCCTATGGCTCACCTCTTTGGTAAAGAAACGTTTCAGCGGCCAGTTGCAGGCCTGCCAGGACTGCATTCTTTCCTGCACGGGCGGAGAGTGCTGAGTTAGAAGGCCAATACGCAACGCACGTGATGGCGGTAAGGCTTGTCTCCCCATTCCATGTACAGATAGCCGTAATCGTTAACCAATGCCACATAACGAACCCTCTGGTGGTCATAGTCGGAAGAGGTCCAGTAAAGGTCGAACGGATGTTTGAAAAGATGTTTTTCGGCCGGGGTTATATTTTGCATCCAGGCGTTCAGTTTATCGCAGATGCCTTTTTGTCCATACCAGAACAAGGAACCTGAGGCACGGCTTTTTTGTTCTTCGGCTTTACCCAAAACGGCAACCCCGCCAAGATGCTGACAGATATCCCACCACTGGCCTATGCTGGGGAGAAACCAACCGCTTGTATTGGCAGGAGCTTCCATACTGTCAATGGATTGGAAACTTCTTGCCAATGCCAAAGCAGTATATTGATTATATTTTTCAGGGTTGTTCTGTTCGATGTATTTTTGATTGCCTAATCCGCTTATATCTTCAAAACAGTCTTTTTTTCGAAACGTTTTCGAATTTTCATACCACTGCCAACGACCCCAGGGGCCCCAACAGAAAGACTTGTCGTTATTGGCGTTTTTAACCGCCATCACCAATCCGTGCGGATGTGAGACTCCTGCCTGTCGCAAGGCTTCTTTTTCGGCTTGGCCGATTCGGTTGGTGTCGGTTTGAAAAACAATGCCGATAACCTGCTTGCCTTCTACCGGCAGGGGAACTTCTTCTGCCATCCGGTAAGAGCCGTCGGAATAAACGGCACGTAATCCGCCATCGCTCCAAGTACCGTCCTGATAAAAGTAATCGCCGATTTTCAAGTCATCTGCAGTATAGATAATGTCTTGCTTTTCAGTTTTTTTATTGTTGTTACAAGACGTCAATAGCGGCATCAGGAACAACAAGGGCAACCAACAGCCGCATTTTATCAATGACAGACCGTTTTCAATTTTTTTAAGCAAGGTTAGGCTATACGAAGAAAAGACGGCAAACCAAGCTAAAGGTACCAGACAAAGGTAAACGCGCATGGCCGAATCCCGCAGAACGGCATTGAGGGGAGCCCAAACGGAATAATCCATATGGTAAAGCAATATAAAATAAAGACCTAAGGCCAGAGCGGGGATGATAAAGCTAAGCAGGGAGGCTTTCTTTTTGAAGAAAAAAAAGAGTTCCGATAAAAAGATTGCCGTGAAAAAATAAAAGGTCCACCCATAAAGTGTTGTCTGAAACAACAGTTTGAAGGTGGTTTTTACGATTGTCCATATTCGGGGGATGTCGATAAAAACCCGACCACGCCTATCAAGGCAAAAAACAGGAACTCCATATAAGGGTTACTGACATTCCTTGCTTGAAAAACCCAAAGCGTACTGAGAAAATAATTGACAGCCAGACCTATAACAAAAGCTATTGTAGCGGAAAGCAGATAATGCAGCCCAATGTATTCGGTAAGCAGGTAAAGGCTCCCGAAGTCGGCTACAAAAGCGGTTCCTCCCACAAAAACATAACGGAAAAACTGCACAAGCGTATCTTCTGTCGAACGGAGGAATAGGTATTCGAATAGGTTTTTTACAGAACGCATGAATTTTTTTACAATTTCGCAATCCTACAAAACCCTACAAAATTAATAAATTATTTAAAAGTCTGTGCTGAGCGAGAAATAGAAAACAGGTTTTTTGTGCACCAGGCCGTTTTCCGCACCCCAGGCCACATCTCCCCGCAGGAAATAGCCCAGCAACTGCATGCGGAGCCCTACGCCGAAACCGCCCACGATCGGGTTGGCGTTTTTCTCCACCACCACGGTGAGTTTGCCGTCTTCGATGGTTTTCTTGTAAAACAGATTGTCTTTCGACCAAGGGTTCCATCCGCTCCAGGCGCTACCTAAATCGCCGAACACCACCAGTTGCAGATGCCGTAGGAAAGAAGACTGCACGGGAATGGGCGAAAGCACCTGCATGAAAGGAATCCGTATTTCGCTGTTGATAACGGCGAAAGTGTTGCCGTTTCGGATGTTTTGCGTAAAGCCGCGCATGTTGGTGGCCAAGGTCTGGTAAGCGTAATTCTGTTTGGGGTCGGTTTCCACATCCTTATTGAATCTGGCTCCTACCCAACCATCCACGCCGCCCATGTAATACACCAGTTTCTGTTGGCCGAAGGAGGATGAGACGGCAATGCGGTTGGCCCAGATCATGGTTTTGTACAGACGGCGGTAATCCCTGAAGTCGATCCCCCAGACAAACAGATTCTGTTTATTGTTCACCACCCCCTGATAGTACTCTATCCATACTTTTCCCCGTGTGCCGAAATGAATGTTCTGGGTAATGAAACGGCTGTTGTCATATACCCATTCGCCTTTGAGTCCGACCCGCATCTCGCTTTTGTTCCGGGACATCAGGCTCGGATAGTCGATGGCTTGGTAGATGGTGCGGTCGTATCGGCCGAACACCGTTCCGCGCAGGCCCGATACGGGCGAAAGCGGATATTTCATCACGTAATAGGCATCATAGGTGTTCTGCTTGTAGGGATAGTAGGTGGCATCGTTGAGGTTGGCCATGTGCAGGATTACCTGATGCCCGAGCCGGCGTTCCAGATATTCGTAGCTGAAGAGGTATTCGGTGCTTGAGAAATCAAGTGAAAACGCGAAACCGCCTGTCAGGCGGTGGTTTTCCATCAGGTCGGAAATGGAAATCTGCGTAAATCCGCTTACATCGGGATTGAGATAGATCGGGTTCTGGCTGTTGGTGAAAGCCTGGTAGCAGGCGTTCAGATAACTGAAACCCAATTGCGCCGTAGAGGAATTGATGGTGTATTCCACCTGATATATATGCTGTTTGGGCGGAATCTTGGGATAGGCTTCGGCCGCGCTGTCGCCTTCTTCCATGGCGGTCTGCAGCATGGCCAGCGCCGCCGAATCCGAAACGGGTACGAAAGCGTATCTTTCCCCCGGATCACCGAAACGGACCAACTGGGGATTGACTGCCCAAAAGGCGGAATCTGCGGGAAAACGGTTCGGAAAGGGCAGGGAAAGAACCGAATCCCCGTCTTGAGGCATATCGGTGGAATCGGCCACCCAGAAACCGGCCCGTTTAAGCAGCCACATATCGTAAGTCGTAAGCGGGTGGTTGTCGAGGGCCGTTGCATTGCGCAGCCGCATGAAAGTGTTTGCTTGACCGGGTTCCGCTTTAAGTAAGGAATCCTTCACCGCCTGAGCCAGACTGTCGCGGTAAGCAATCCGGGCAAGCCGCTTGTGTTCTTTTTCCCATAAACCGGCCTTGTATTTGGAAGGTTTCACTGGTTTTTCCGGCCAGTTGGACGCGTAAACGGGCAGGGTTTGGAGAGAATCGGCCTGGAGCACATAACGTCCCTTCTGCCGGGCCGACCTGCCGGAGCGGGCGTATTGTCCCCGGGAGGGGGCGGCGTTGAAATAGGTCAATCCCGGTTCGAAATCGGTGACAGTGCCGCTGGTAAAGGTGTGGCGGTAGTGGATAGCTGTGTCGATATGCGAGATGGTTTTCCCCAGACGCCCCAAGGCGATGTTGGTTTGTCCGTATTTGTTGCTGGTGAAGGCCACCACGCCCGGGGCCACATTCTGCGGGGAAGCGAGCAAGGTGCGCAGATCCTCATCGGTCATGGCAAACAGCATATCGCCGCCGGTCTTCAGATCGTAGGCAAAGAGGTTGCGGCCCGTTTGGAAAGAAGGCGCGATTTCGAACTTTTCGTTTTTCCTGATGCTGTCGTTGGGGCGGTTGGAAGAAAAAACCAGCAGATCCGTACCCGGTACGAAAAAGGGATCGTAGTCATCGTACAGGTCGTAAGTGATTCTCTGGCGGGTTCCCGCCCCCAGATGGAAGATATAGATGTCGGGATAGCCGTTGTTGGTGGCCGCCAGGGCGATACTGCGGCCGTCGGGCGCGAACGAAAATCCGCTTATCTTGTCGAACATGTCGAAATAGTAGCGCGTGGTGTGCCGGTTCACGGATCTGAATTTGAAATGCCCCGCCTTGTTTCTCTCTATCTGGTAAACAAACAGTGTGGTCCGCCCTTTCTCTTCCGTCATGATGCCCAGTTTTTTCCCGTCGGGATGAAAACAGAGCAAGGGAAAGGAATAATCGGGATTGTCGTTGATAGCCGCTCCGGTGCGATAAATGCAGTGGCGGCGCAAAGGGGAGAGGGTTTGCAGATATACTTTGGCCCGGCCCAGATTGTTGGACACAAAGGCCGCCTCATTTCCCTTGTCGTTGAGCACAAGACGGTCGTATATATGGTCGGGACGGTTGGTGCGTGGCAAGATCTCGGTTTCGGCCGTGCTGTCGTGTTTCTCTCCCGCATAGCGGGTCAAATAGAAATTGCGCCATTGGTTCATCAAGTCCTTGAACTTGGTGTTAAAGGCTATGTTGAACGTTTTGTTGATGCGCCGTTCGCTGGCCACAACCCGTATGCAGCGTGCCACGGCATCCTTGCCATAGGTTTGTTCCACGAAATACCAGAAAGAGTGTCCGGCTTCCACGCCTTCTTCGCCTTCCAGTCCCGAAAAGTAACGGTAGTCCTTGCGATAAATCAGCGTGGCCATACGTTCATCGAGTTCCTCGTCCCAAGGCCGGCTCAGGTAAGACGCCAGTCCGCCGGTAAACCACCGGGGCAGGTCCATCAGGTAGGAATTGCGGTACTGTGCGCCTACTTTTGCGCCTGTAATGGCTTGCGATACAAGAAGTTCTGCAATTCCGCGCCGTATCTGGCGTTCAAAATCGAGGTAGTCTCCCTCGAAATAGAGAAAAACCTTGTTGTCTAAAAATCGGGTGATGCCGCCTTTGTTGGAATTGGATTCAGCGGCATCGTCCAGATATCCGATATTGCTCTGCTTGTAGTCGGTGAGGCGGTTGAACACAATGAAGCGAAGTCCGGCCTGACTTTGAAAACCGGCCAACTCCTCCATTTCGTGCAGGTGGTTTTGCACGTAATTGGCTGTATAGAGCGCCAGATTCTTTCCCTGATTGGTAAAATAGACATCAAAGCCGTCGAAGCGGTAGTACATCCAGATAAATTTTTCATACTGTACCCGTTTGCGGCCGAAATTCTGTTCGCTGCCGGTGTAGAACTGCGCGTGGAGAGAAAGCGGCAAAACACTTAAAAACAATCCTGTCAGCCTGATACAAAACCGCATCCGGCAAGCTTTAGAGATGTTTTTGCCCGATTCCATGTTTTTGCCGGCTTGATGAAAAAAAGGCGGATTCTTCTTGAAGAATCCGCCTTTCCAGATAAAACTTACAACTGAGGACCGGCGGCAACCAAACGTTTGCCTTCTTCGGTATCGGTGAAGTTTTCGAAATTCTTGATGAATTTGGCGCCCAAATCGCGGGCCGACTTATCCCAATCGGCCGGGTTGGCCCAAAGGTTGCGCGGATTGAGGATTTTGGCATCCACCCCGTTCACCGCCTTGGGAACGGCCAGATTGAATACCGGAATGGTTTCGGTTTCGGCCTTGTCGAGCGAACCGTCGAGAATGGCGTTGATGATGGCGCGGGTGGAAGGAATGTCGATACGTTTACCTACACCGTAAGGTCCCCCGATCCAGCCGGTATTCACCAGATAAGCGGTGGAGCCGTGCTGTTTCATCTTCTTTACCAATTCACGGGCATACACGGTGGGATGCAACAGGAGGAAAGCCGCCCCGAAGCAGGATGAGAAAGTGGGCGTGGGTTCCTTGATACCGCGTTCGGTGCCGGCCACCTTGGCCGTATAACCGCTCAGGAATTGGTATTGGGTTTGGTCGGGATCCAAACGTGAAACGGGAGGAAGAACACCGAATGCATCGGCGGTAAGGAAAATCACCTTGGAGGGATGCCCTCCCTTGGAAACCGGTTTCACGATATTGTTGATGTGGTAAATGGGATAGGAAACACGGGTGTTTTCGGTTTTGGAGGCATCGTCGTAGTCGATTTTGCCGGTTTTGGGGTCGAACACCACGTTTTCCAGAAGCGCATCGCGCTTGATGGCACCGAAAATATCGGGTTCGTTCTGGGCCGAAAGGTGGATGCACTTGGCGTAGCAACCGCCTTCGAAATTGAACACGCCTTCATCGTCCCAGCCGTGTTCGTCATCGCCGATCAGGGCACGGTGGGGATCGGTGGACAGGGTGGTCTTACCTGTTCCCGAAAGGCCGAAGAAAATGGCCGTGTCGCCGTTTTTGCCCATGTTGGCCGAGCAGTGCATGGCCGCCATGCCTTTGAGGGGCAGGAAGTAGTTCATGACAGAGAAGAAGCCCTTCTTCATTTCCCCGCCGTACCATGTACCGCCGATAACCGCTCTTCTTTCATCCAGGTTGAAGGCCACGTAGACTTCGCTGTTCATGCCTTCGGCCTTATAGTCGGGATAGGTGGTTTTGCAGGCGTTGAACATTACGAAATCGGGCTTGAAGGTTTTCAGCTCTTCTTCGGTGGGGCGGATAAACATATTCTTGGCGAAATGCGCCTGCCAAGCCACTTCCGTAACAATACGGATACAGAGGCGGCTGTTGGGGTTCGCCCCTACGTAACCGTCCTGAATATAGAGCTTCTTGCCCGAAAGCTGTTTGGTGCTGTTGGCATAGAGTTTTTTCCACAACTCGGGAGAAACGGGCTTGTTGTCGGAACTTTTGCGGCCTTCCTGCGCCCACCATACGTTGCCTTCCGAAGCCGGGTTGCGCACGATGTATTTGTCTTTGGGCGAACGACCGGTAAAGATACCCGTATCCACGGTCATGGCACCGGTTTCGGTAAGGTAACACTTGTCGAAGCCGGTCAGTTCCGGAGAGGATTCATGTTTGAAAAGCTCGTCGTAAGAAAGGTTATAAAACACTTCCTTGGCATCGGAAATACCGTAGCTTTCCAATTCTTTCATCAATTGTTGCTTTTCCATCTTTAAATTTTTTTTTGTGGTTTTCGGACGGTTCCGCTGTTGCGCCGATTGCGGCGCCCGACGGGGCCAAAAACTTGTAAAAATACGATTAATCTTTTTCTTCCGCAATAGTCTTTTGCAGGTCTCTGTAACCTTTTCCCAGAACTTCGTATGCCGGCAGAATGGTCAGGAACGCATGGGGATCCACTTGATTCACCACTTCCCGGAGCGTACCCACCTGGGTTTTGGGAATCACGGTATATATAAGATGTTTCACGTCTCCCGAATACAGGCCCTTGCCTTCCAGAAAGGTGCCGCCCCGCTTCATGGTGAAGAGGATGGCATCCCTCAGTTCGTTGGGCTTATCGGTGGTAATCAGTACCGCTTTTTCGGTGCGGACACCTTCCATAATGATATCCACCACTTTGCCATATACGAAAATGGCAATCCATGAATAGAGAGGCACTTCCCATGAACGGAGGGCAATCAGTCCCAGCAACACCACGGCCGAGTCGAAAAGGGTAATGTTGACGCCCACATTGTTGTGTGCATAGCGCGATACGATTTTTGCCAATACATCGGTTCCCGCGCTCGTTCCTTTGGCCTTGAAGATAAGGCTTACCCCCAGGCCCAGGATGGCACCGCCGTAAATGGCGGCAAGAAGCGGGTCGTTGTGCACCAGCATGCTTTCCCCGCGCAACATGGTGTAAAAATCCGTAAAAAAGGCCGTTGCGGCGAATGTAACCACGGTTTTCAGTCCGTAATGATGCCCCAGGAAGCGATAGGCCAACAACCACAGCGGAATATTGAAGCAAAGCGCCATGGAACCGATGGGCAATCCGTCGGGAAAGGCGGCGAACCAACCTTTTGAAACGGCGTTGAGCACGATGGTGATGCCGTAAACGCCGCCGGGCACGATACTGTAGGGGGCGAAAAAGAAAGCATAGGCGGCCGCCACGATAGCCGAACCGAGAAGGATGAACAGATAGTCGCGTACGATGCGTTTGCGGCTTAAATCGGCCAGCAGAACGAACGGACGAACGGGCTTTACCTTCTTAAGGTCGGAGAAATAAGGCCCGGCATAGGATTTGAGAAACTGTTTCCTGTCAACCTGGTGTTTTTCCTCGGATGCCTTTGGGGGATGCGGCTTTTCTTCGTTTTTCACCTTATGCTGTTTTGGATTCTGCTGTCTGCTACTTGATGTTTTCAAAGCCGTTGCCGAACACGCCCAAGGCGTTGGTAACGCTCATGAAAGCGTTCGCGTCTATATCCTTGATGCGTTTCATGAGCGGTTGCAGCTCGTATTTGCGAACAACCACGAACAAAACGCGGGTTTCTTTCTTGCTGTAATATCCTTCGGCGTTCAAAAGGGTTACACCGCGATTCTTTTCATGGGTAATCATTTCGGCGATTTGCTGATGTTTGGCAGAATTAATCAGTATCTGAACGCTGGAACGGCTTCCCAATACCAGAAGGTCGATGGTGTAGGAGGTAACACCCATGGTCACGAATCCGTATAGCACCACCCGCACCGAATCCACCACCGGATGACCGTTGAAAAAGTGGAAGACGATAAAGGAGGAGGAAATGATGAAGATATCGCACAGGAGGATGACCCGGCCCGGCCCCACGTTGCGGAATTTGGAGACAATGAGCGCCACGATGTCGGTGCCGCCGGTACTGCCGCCGTAATTGAAGGCCGTTCCGATGGAAATCCCAATCAGAGCACCGCCGATAACGGCCGAGAGGAATTTGTCGTCGGCCAATACGGGTGTATGGATAATTCCCGTCCACATCGAAATGAATATCGAAAGCCCGAAAATGGCCCAGATGGTTTTGAATCCAAATCCTTTCCCCAAAATCTTGAAGCCGATTAAAAGCAAGACCATATTGATTACAAAGGCGCTCACGGCTACCGGAATCACGCGGCCGGTGGCGTAAAAAATCAAGGTGGAGATACCGTTCACTCCCCCGCTCACAATTTCGGAATTGATGATGAACGTTACCAGACCGAAGGCGTACAGGCAGAGGCAGAGTGTAATCATGATATAACTCTTGATCTCACGCCTGAGCAGCTTGGGATCGGTGGGAATCCTTTTCTTTATGTAATTCTTTAAATTGTTTAAAATTTGCATATCTATTCGTTAAAAGCGTTAGTCCCGTACTTCTTCGTAGTCCACGTAATCATTTCCGGTGCCGTTTCCGGGGCGACTGTCGCGCAGGTCCCGGCGGGGCGGTACATAATCTATGCTCACTTCGCCCTCTTTGCGGACATGTTCCTTTTTAGCCGAGAATCCATTCCGGGAAAAGAGACCGTGCAATATCAGCCGAAGCACAGATACGCCCAACAATACGATGGCAAGAACCAAAAACAACAGGAAAGACAACATATAGGATGATAAAAAAAATTCTGCCCTTCCGTAACGGAAAGAACAGAATTTCTAACAAAAACGAGCCATAAGGCCGTTATTATCTCTCATCGGAAACAGTTAAACGAACACGTCCTTTCGCTCTGCGGGCGGCCAAAACGCGACGGCCATTAGCGGTGGACATTCTTTCACGGAATCCGTGTTTGTTAAGACGTTTGCGGCGGTGGGGTTGAAATGTACGTTTCATCGTTTATCGCTTATTACTGTTATGCTATATAAAATTGAAAAACAACGCCTTGCTACTCCATGAACGCCTTCGGGAGCATCCGTGCGAGGGCAAAAACGAGCGGCAAAGTTACAAAATTCACAGATATAAACAAATTAATCAGGCAACCCCATTCGCTTGATGTCTTTCGCCAATGTGTCCGAAAAAACTCCGTTCCGCGCCTGTTCAAATGTATGGCGCCGTAGAAATACGTTGTAAATACTAATTGAAAAAGGCACTGGAATACAAATGACAAGAACAAAAAAACCGCGAAACATCGTTTCGCGGTTTTTACAACAGACGGATAAGCGCGATTATTTCGCATCTTCGGCAGTTTCGGTAGCGGCAGCGGCCTGCGCGTTACGCGTAGCCTTGACAAGCACTACTGCCGCGGTCATGTCTTCCAGAATCTGGAATTGATCGCTGCAAAGGTCTTTTACCTTTATTTCGTCCGCTATATCCAGGTTGGTGATATCTACCGTGATGTTCTCGGGCATGTTGGCAGGCAGGGCGCGCAAACGGAGGCGACGCATTCTTTTCACCAGTTTGCCCCCTTTGAGTACCCCTGTGGAGTTACCGGTAACAACCAAAGGAATGGCCATCGAAATGGGGCGGTCATCGCGCAATTCCAGAAAATCCACGTGCAACATGCTGTCGGTTACCTTGTGGAACTGCACTTCCTGCGGAATCGCTTTCACTTTGTCTGCACCGATGGTAAGTTCTACGAAGCACACTTCAGGTTTGTTGAAAAGTTCAATCAAATCTTTGGCTTCCGCGCTGAAGCGGATTTCTTTCTTTCCGCCGTAAACCACGCAAGGCACCTTTCCCTGCAGGCGCAGGTCTCTCGCATCTTTTTTCCCTACGTTCTCTCTGGGAGAACCACTCATAGATACTGTCTTCATTGTTTAATGATTTGGGTTTGGTTATAAAAAGCCCTCTGTTCTTTTGCGGAACAGAGGGCGCAAAGGTAAGATATTCTTACAAATCGTACAAGTTGGAAATGCTTTGGCAGGCTTCCACCCGCTGAATCACTTCCGCCAGCAGCTTGGCCACCGAAATCACGGTGATTTTGTCGGAGGGACGGCTGGTGGGGATGGTGTCGCTCACGATAAGTTCGGTGAGGCTCGATTTTTCGATGCGGTCGATGGCATTGCCCGAAAGTACGGGATGGGTAACCACCGCACGTACGCTCTTGGCGCCGTGTTCCAGAATCAGGTCGGCGGCTTTCATCATGGTGTTGCCCGTGTCGAGAATGTCGTCCAGCAACACCACGTTCTTGCCTTCCACATCGCCGATAAGTTCCATCTTGTCCACCACGTTGGGTTTGCTGCGCTGTTTGTAGCAGATGGCGAAACCTGTACCGAAAATCTTGGCATACATGCTGGCCCGTCGGGTTCCGCCTGTATCGGGAGAGGCAAACATAAGGTTGTCGAGATTCAGGGTGCGCAGATGGGGCACGAATACCGAAGAGGCGTAGAGGTGATCCACCGGAGTTTCAAAGAAACCTTGAATCTGATCGGCGTGCAGGTCGATGGTGATGATACGCGATACGCCCGCCGCCATGAGCAGGTTGGCCACCAATTTGGAGGTGATGGGTACACGGGGCTTGTCTTTCCTGTCCTGACGGGCGCAGCCGAAATAGGGCATCACGGCGATGATGCTTCTGGCAGAGGCCCGCTTGGCGGCATCGATCATGAGCAGAAGCTCAAAAAGATTGTCGGAAGGCGTAAAGGTGGACTGCACGATGAACACGTCGTTTCCGCGAACGTTTTCTTCGTAGGAAGGGCGGAATTCTCCATCGGAGAAGATGGCTACATCCGATTGCCCGAGCGGGGCCCCGTACTCCTTTGCAATCTTATCGGCCAGATATCGGGTGGCGCGACACGAGAAAATCTTGACCTGAGCTTTGTTTTCCATTTGTATTGGGTTTTAGTTGTTGCCGTTAGTTGCCACCCCAACTGCCCGGACCTGCTTTCCGTTTGGCGTTGCGAAGATACATCTTTTGCCCCTATATCGGGAAATATATTTTACTATTTTTGACACTTCCGGCAGGCATGGGATAAAAAAGAGAGGAAAAATGTCCGTATATGGTTGGCGGTAAAACAGAAAAATGTAAATTTGGCACGTAAACAGAAAAAATGCGTCATGAAAAAAGTTGTTCTCGTTCTTGTCTTCGTGATAGGCTTGCTGGGTGTTTCGGGTGCTGTTCCCGCTCCTAAGAAGCCGGTCACCGTTACACAGGCTGATGGAACCACCATCACTATTTACATCCGGGGGGACGAAAGTACCCGCTGGTCGGAAACCTTAGACGGCTACAGCCTTTTGAAAAAAGACGGCTTGTATTATTATGCCGTGAGGAACGGACAGGGAGAAATGGTGGCCTCCGATGTACGGGCGCACGACCAGCGTGCCCGCACCCGTCAGGAAAAGAAATTCCTGAAACAGGTTCCCAAACAGCTCCGTTTTTCAGCCGAACAGGTCTCCAAGATGCGTTCGAGGGGACCTGCGGCTTCGGCCAACAATCCGCAACGAACCCTTTCCAACTCATCTTTGGCCAAGGCATTCAAGGCCCGTAAGTCTTCCTCGGATACCATTGTGCGTCGGGCACCGGTTATCTTGGTGAATTTTACCGACCTGAAAATGACCACCACCAAGGCGCAATACGATTCTCTGGTCAGCATGGAGAATTATCATGCCCATGGCTGTACAGGCAGTTTCCGCGATTATTTCTTGGACAACAGCCGGGGATTGTTCCGTTTCGAGGCCGATGTGATAGGCCCCATCGATCTGAGCCACAACATGGCCTATTACGGATACGATGAAGACAATGTGCCGGAAATGGTGGCGGAAGCCTGCCGGCTGGCGGCGGCGCAAGGGGTGGATTTCAGCAACTACGATTACGACAACGACGGCGTGGTGGACGGTATCCATGTTATCTTCCCCGGTCAGGGAGAAGAAGTTACCGACAATGAAAACGCGATATGGTCGCACATGTGGAATATATGGGAGGATGTAAGTCTGAATGGAAAAAAGCTGGATGTCTATTCTTGTTCGGCGGAATTTTCCTATACCAACGATTGGGCGTATATCGGTACGTTGGCGCATGAGTTGAGCCATGTTTTCGGTCTTCCCGACCTGTATGACTCCGATTATTCGGACAACGGCGGCGAGGCTGTCACCCCGGAAAAATTCGACCTTATGGACGAAGGCTCGTACAACAATGCGGGCAAAACGCCGCCTTTGCACAACGCATGGTCGAGGGTGCAGATGAATTTGTTGGAAGAAGTGGAACTTACCCAGGCCTGCAACGTAGAATTGTATGAAGCGGAAAAAGCCTCCCAGGCATTTATGTACCGTACGCCTGTATGGGGTGAATATTTTGTGCTGGACTATCGTGGAAACGAAAGCAAATGGGATGCCTATATTCCCGGTTACGGCATGTTGATTTTTGCCGTGAATGAAAATGTGAAAGTGCAGTCTTATTCGGCATGGGACATCAATTGCGTGAATTGCAACCCTTCCAACAGGGGCTTCTATATCAAACAGGCCGATGGAGGAGAAACCTCCACCGCCTGGATGGGAGAGGGAACGCCGTTTCCCGGCAGCCGCCGCAACACTTCCTTTACCGACGATACCAAACCGGCATCCAAAATCACCTCCACCAAACCCACGCAGAAACCGATAACAGAGATTGCCGAAATCAACCGCGGTGTCCGTTTCCGGTTTATGGATGAAAGCAACATCATCCGCGACAACATGGGAAATATTACAGAAATTGTATCCGGGCAACAGGTTGAAACGCCCGTGTTCGATCCGGCCGGCGGTGCAGTGGCGGCCGGTACGGAAGTAACCATTTCCACGGCCACCGAAGGAGCCACCGTTTACTATTCCGCGGATGGTTCCGATCCCGTTACGGCCGGTCAAAAGTATGAGCAGCCGATAGCAATCACCCGGAACACCACCCTCAGGGCCGTTGCCGTGAAGGAGGGCATGGATCAATCGGCCGTTGCCGAGGCTGCCTATACCGTTATAGCCGGTGTAAACCAGGTTGAAACGCCTGTGTTTGATCCGGCCGGCGGTGCAGTGGCGGCCGGTACGGAAGTAACCATTTCCACGGCCACCGAAGGAGCCACCGTTTACTATTCCGCGGATGGTTCCGATCCCGTTACGGCCGGTCAAAAGTATGAGCAGCCGATAGCAATCACCCGGAACACCACCCTCAGGGCCGTTGCCGTGAAGGAGGGCATGGATCAATCGGTTGTTGCCGAGGCTGCCTATATCGTTAATCCCGACGCAGGCGATGAAAAGGGTGTGCTGGCCCGGATGCGGGTTTATCCCAATCCCAGCGGCGGACAGTTTTATGTGGAGCTGCCTGTGGCCGCCGAGATTTCGGTGTTTGATGCCGGCGGTGTCTTGATGCAGCGGCATCAGATGGCGGCCGGCGTCCATTCCATGCGGATTGGCGATGCCGGCACTTATCTTTTGCGCGTTTCGGCGGAGGCTGCGGTTTCCGTTACACGCGTGGTTGTACGCTAAATGGCATGATACACATCGCCATACCGGCCATGGACGAGCCGGATCTTCCCCGGCTTCTGCTGGACCTGAACGCTCAGCGCCTCTTGCCCCAATCGGTGTGCGTGTGTATCAATCAGCCGTCTTCTTACTATACCGACGGTCTTCCGGAACATAGGCGGATTTGCGAGGTGAATCAATCGGTTTACCGGCAATTGCGCCGCCTTGAATCGGAAGGCCGTTTTGCTTTTCCGCTTGAAATCATCGATTGTTTCAGCCCGGAAAAGGCCTGGGATGCCAAACATTCCGGTGTGGGTCGGGCCCGGAAAACGGCCATGGACTTTCTTTCCCGCCGGTTCGGAAAGGAAGCTTCCGCTCTCTTGGTCTGCATGGACGCCGATACCCGCTATCCGCCCGATTATCTGCAGAACGTCCGCCGTCAGTTCGTTTTGTATCCGGAAGCCGTGGCTTTGGCCAATCCCTATTATCATTTTGTGGATGTTGAAGACAGGCCTGCGGCCTGCGCCATGTTGCATTATGAAGTGTACATGCGTGCTTACGCGCTTTGCCTGCGGCTTTGTAAACTCCCTTACGCTTTTACGGCCATAGGCTCTTCGATGGCCTGCCGTATGGAAACCTATCGTAAAATCGGCGGCATCACCCCTTTTAAAAGTGGAGAAGACTTTTACTTTCTTCAAAAGATGAACAAGACAGGTGCGGTGCTGACCCACAGCCTTTCGGTAAGCCATCCGTCGGCTCGCCTGAGCCATCGTGTGGGTTTCGGTACGGGTCCTGCCTTGCAGAAAGGACTCGATAACCATTGGGAATCTTATCCGATATATCCCTTTTATCTGTTTGAGACCATGCGTGCCGCCTATGCGGGTCTGCCCATCCTGTTTGAGAAGGGCCTGCCTTGCAGGGAAATGGCGTATTGGAACAGGAGCTTCGGAGAGGGCTGGTGGATACCGATCAAGAAAAATTCGGGCAACCGGCCCGGACAGTTCGTGCATGCCTGTATCGAAAAATTCGATGCCCTGCGCGGTTTTCAATTTCTAAAAGCTTCCTATCGGCAAAGCGATAAGGGTGATTTTGCGAACCTTTCGGATTTGTATGGCAGGCTCCGTAAGACATTGGGGCGGATCAACAACCGTGAAGATTTTTCCATTTCCGCATCGGGACAGGACTCTTCGGCCTTTTTCGAGGCCGGTTATACGGATTCCCTTTTCAAAAATCCAGCCAAAGCGGCTCTTTCCGATTTAACTTTGCAGGATTGGATGCAGATCCGAGATTTTTTATTTCTATGCGAACGCCATCTACAGAAAAACCAGGCCTTGCTGCCCTCTTGGTGATACTGGGGCCTACGGCCAGCGGTAAAACCACGCTTGCGGTAAATCTTGCCGCGCGTTTAAACGGAGAGATCCTCAGTGCCGATTCCCGGCAGGTGTACCGCGGTATGGATATAGGATCGGGTAAGGATCTAAGCGAGTATCGCTTCAAAGCCACGCAAACATCCGCGCCCACGCAGATACCCTATCATCTGATCGATGTGGCCGATGCGGGCGAGGAATACAATCTGTTCCGCTACCAACAGGCCTTCGATGAGGCCTATGCCGATATCTGTGCCCGGGGCAAGACCCCTGTGCTTTGCGGGGGAAGCGGCTTGTATCTGGCGGCGGCTCTGGGCAGGAAAAAATTCAGGGAAGTGCCCTGTAACGTGGCTTTGCGGCAAGAAATGCAGCAAAAATCCGATGCCGAACTGGCCGCAATGTTGGCTTCTTACGGGCCTCTCCATAACCATACCGACACCGAAACGCGTGAACGTTGTCTGCGTGCATTGGAAATTGCCGAATTTGAAAAACAGAACCCGGCTCCGGAAAGAAAGATCCCCCCGCCTTTGATATTCGGCATCCGCTTCGAGCCAGAAGAACTTCGCCAAAGGATAAGGATCCGCTTGGCGCAACGTTTGCGGGACGGCATGATAGAAGAAGTTGAATCCCTGCTTGCCGGTGGGTTGGAGCCCCGGCAACTGCTTTATTATGGACTCGAATATAAGTTTATTACACAATATATTACCGGAAGGGTAGGCAGGGAAGAAATGGAAAGGGCGCTCTATTTCTCCATCTGTCAGTTTGCCAAACGCCAACGTACATGGTTCCGGAAAATGGAAAAGGAGGGATACCCGATCCATTGGATAGATGGCAATCTCTCCATAGCGGAAAAAATGGAGAAGGTGTTTGAATCGATGGCTGTCCAATCCTTTGATGTAAAATCATAATCAATTATTAATTGACGGTAGGATTGTGTGTCTGAGCCAAAACCGGGAATCGGATACTGCGTCCAAACGGGAATACCGGAGGTTCGCTTAACGTATCGGACGTAGGGCGAAACTTCTGTAAATATTTTGTAATAATTCCGTAATATATTTTTTCATACCTTTGTCAGGCAGTCGAGTTGCATACCGGAATCCTTTTAGGAAAATTTAAAAACCAACGATATGAAAAAGCTACTCTTTGTTTTAATGAGTGTCTCGGCCTTTTTGGGCGTGAGTACGGTTTCCGCACAGGGAACCTACGCCAAAATCACCACCACCGACGAATTGGTGGAAGACGGTGTTTATCTGATCGCTACTTCCGAATACGGGATGGCGCTAAGTAAGAACTTCAACAACAATGCAGCCCGTGAGAGAGCGGAGATAACCGTCACGAACGGCATTATCTCCTCGGAAGTGGCCGCCTCATCCAGCGACAATCTTCCCTACGAAATCATTTTGAAGAAAAATGGTGAGAATTGGGCTTTGTATGATGTTGTGAACCAAAAATATATTGCCCGCACCACTGACGATGCCAATAAAATCCAGAACCAAGACGAACCTTACGAATGGAAAATCACAATTGATGCGGAGGGTAATGCCGACATCGTTTCCCTCGAAGAAACGGCAAGACGTATCCTCTACAACTCCAATGCCGGTCAGGAACGTTTTTCTGCCTATAAGGCCGCCAACACCACCAACAAAGTTGTCCAACTCTATAAGAGAGACGGTGTTTATGTAGATGAAACCGCTCCTGAAATCAACTATATCGTAACAGAGTCGGCCGTCAACACCGCGGTAGAGGTGCATTTCAGCGAAGCCTTGGATAAGGCTTCTGCCGAAACGGTTGCCAACTACACGATTAACAACGACATCACTGTAAGTGCCGCCCAGCTCGGCGATGATAAAAAAACTGTTGTCCTCACCACCTCGGCTCTGACCGAAGGATCTGATTATGAACTTACCGTGAACGGCGTGAAAGATGTAGCCGGCAACGCTACCGAAAATCTTAAATTCGTCTTTACTTTCGGCGCCATTGAAGTTGAAAATATCGCCGCCCTCTGTGCTTTGCGGAACTCTTATGTAGAAAATCAGAACTATCGGGTAAAAGGAGAAGTGGTGATTACCGCCATCGTGGGTAAAAACGGATCTAATCAAAGTGTTACCAATGTATGGGTACAGGATAAAGCTTGCACTACTTCGGTAGGGCATTCCATGATGCTGTATGCCATGCAGGACAAGCTTCCCGCCGGTGCCAAGGTAGGTGATGTCTTGACCGGTCTGGCCGGCCAGCTTACCGTTTACTACGACCTTATCGAAATGCAGAATATCGATGCCGCCACGCTTGCCTTGACCGGCGAAACGGCCGAGGTTGTGGTTGACGATGTTACGATTGCCGACTTGAACGGTGCCGACAAATTCGATTATCAGAATGCCATGGTCCGCATTAAGAACGTGGAGTTCAACGAAGCCGGCGAAGTCTTTGAAGCCAACGTGTCGTATAAACTGTTGGGCGAAAACAACAACATCGATTTGTACACCAATCGGGAAGGCGACTACCTGGGCCAGAAGATTCCTTTGGGCGCGCAAGACGTAATCTGTTATGTGGGCTATCACAACGCGCCTCAGGTCTGCATCCGTGCCATGTCCGACATCCAGCCGCATTCACCGCTTGCCAGTGAAAAAGCCGCCTCTATTCCTCATGCGGTTTATCCCAACCCTACCACCGGTATGGTGAACGTGGAGACGGAAGGTTTCTTTAACGTGGACGTATATGCTGTGAACGGCGCACAGGTGTTGACCCTCAAAGGTTTGAACACCTCCGCTCAAATCGACCTTTCCGGATTGGCCAAAGGTCTGTATATGCTCCAGATCAATGCCGCCAATGGAACGGTAAGAACCAAAGTTATTGTACGCTAATTGAATCTTTGAAAAGGCGGGGTGGTATCCAGGCGGTACCATCCCGTCTTTTGCTTTTCCTGCCAACGCCAATGTCGGGAAAGGCAGAGTTTTATTATATCTCAGGATTGGCGAAAAACAAATATCATGAACATAAGAAAGTTGTTGCAGAAAGGTCTGCTGTTCACGTTTCCATTTCTCCTGTTGTTCTCCCTGCGAGCTTCCGAACCCGAGGGATATTACAAATCGGCTTACGGAAAGAGCGGTTACACGCTAAAAACGGCTCTGTATCAAATTATAACGGATCACACGGCTCTCAGTTACAATAGTTTATGGGATGCCTACGAGACAACCGACAAACGGGCCGACGGCAAGGTATGGGATATGTATTCCAACTGCAACTTCACTTTCGGTTCCAATCAATGCGGCAACTATAGCCAAGAGGGCGATTGCTATAACCGCGAACACTCTTTTCCGAAAAGCTGGTTTGATGACGCCACGCCCATGTACACCGACTTGTTTCATCTTTATCCCACCGATGGATATGTAAACGGGCGTCGCAGCAACAATCCGTTCGGTGAGGTGAATAATCCCACGTATACCTCAAAAAACGGTTCCAAATTAGGCCCCAACGGCACTTCCGGTTATACGGGTACGGTGTTTGAACCCGTGGATGAATACAAGGGCGATTTCGCCCGTTCCTACTTCTATATGGCAACCTGTTACGAAAACAAGATTGCCTCTTGGAGCTCCTGCCCCGTCTGTGCGGGCAACAACAAGGAATCCTTTAAATCCTGGACGGTGGAGCTCTTGCTCAAATGGCATCGTCAGGATCCGGTAAGCCAGAAAGAAACCGACCGCAACGATGCGGTTTACGCCATACAGAAAAACCGCAATCCCTTTATCGACCATCCTGAACTGGTGGAAAAGATATGGGGGAACGACAATACGGTTTTTGACCCCGATAACACAGATCCGGTAGATCCCGATCCTATAGACCCCGATCCGGTTGACCCTGATCCGATAGATCCCGATCCGGAAGATCCGAACCAGATCGTGTATGAATTACACTACGAATACACGGATGGCGAGGGTAAAACCCTGACCGACGACACCGTCCGGCTTTTTGTTGCCGATAACGACGGCGAAAACTACAGGAATCCCGCCAAGTCGGTATTGATGGATGAAGATTTTCCCGAAGTGGACGATAAGGAAGCCGGTAGTCCGGCTACGGTCGAAAATACGGGAAGCCGGTACGTGGAAACGTTCAACACGGTTTACACCTATGGAAAATCGGCCGTTCGTCTTGCCACCAGCGGCAATGCGGGTTCGCTGGTATTCGAAGAATTGGCGGTGAACGGAGATTTTACGGTAACGATCAGTGGAAAAGGCTGGTCGGAAAGCGAGAGAGAATTTACGCTGAAATGCGAGGGTTGTACGCAGACGTCGCAAACTGTTACGTTTACGCAAAGCAAGGCGGAGCTGTCCGCGCTCGACCGGTATGAAACCCTGGATCCCGTTACGTTTACCGCCAACGGAAAAGCCCGGTTGACCATGGCATCGGACGCCAAGAAGCGGGTTATCATAGACCGTGTAACGGTTATGGCCGTAAATAGCGGCGATGGACCGGATAATCCCGACAATCCTGCAACAGATGCAAGACTGCAGGCCAAGGTTATCCATCCCCTTTTCGGCCAGACCCTTACCGATCGGGTGCTTACGGCACAGGTGGCCTTGAAAGAAGAAACGGGCCAGCAACATTCCGCCTACGACCTGCCGGCCGTAGAATTGGCCGAAAGCGGAAACTACACCTTGTGGATTCAGTTGTTGGCCAATCGACAGGAAGTGAATACGGAAACAATCCTCTTCAGCTATAAGGAAAACCTTATACCGGATAATCCCGATGATCCCCTTACGGTGGCTACCCCCGTGTTCTCCCCTGCCGGCGGCGAAGTGGAAAAAGGAGCGGAGGTAACGATCGACTGCGCTACGGAAAAAGCCACCATCTACTACACTTTAGACGGCAGCGAGCCTTCCTCTCTGGGGCTCCGTTACAAGGCCCCCTTGATCATAGACGAGGCTGTAACCGTCAAGGCCGTTGCGATGCGTTCGGATTATACAACCTCGGCTATCGCCGAAGCTTCCTTTACGGTTAAGACCGACGGACCCGACGATCCCGGTTCCGATACGCTCGGGGTGAAAGAAAATCCGGTACGCTTTTCCCTTTACCCCAATCCTTCTTCGGGTAATTTCGTAGTGGAGACCCTTGATGAAAGCAGGGTGGAAATATTTACCTTGCAGGGCGTGCAGTTGGCTCGATTCGAGGGGGTAAGGGGGCGGAAGGAAATCCGTCTCCGGGTTTCGGGCATGTATGTCGTTCGGGTAACCGATACCAGAGGGAGTGCCGTGCAACGTGTGGTGATAAGGTAATTTTGTTAAATTTGCGCTTCATCTCAAAACAAGATAAGAGTTATGGATTTGTCCTTGATTTTTACTGTTCCCGGCAAACCGGGCTTGTACAAATTGATTTCGCAGGGTAAGAACGCCGCTATCATGGAGTCTTTGCTCGACAGGAAGCGTATGCCGGTCTTTACCATGGACCGTATCAGTTCTTTGGCCGAGATTGCCATCTATACCACTGAAACAGAAATTTCCTTGGCTAATGTTTTCCGGAATATCTTTCAAAAAGAAAACGGGGGCAAGTGCTTGAGCCACAACAGTGAAGAAAAAGAGCTGAAAGATTATTTCATACAGGTGCTGCCCGATTTCGATCAGGAAAGGGTGTATGTGTCCAACATCCGGAAAGTGTTGCAATGGTACAACATCCTGTTGGATAACCAGTTGGTGGATATGGAGCTTTCCGAACGCGAAAAGGCGCAGCAAGAAGCTTTGGCGGCGCATGAAGCCGAAGAAACCGCTCCCGTCCAGGCCGAAGAGAAGAAAGCGGCTCAGCCTAAGAAAACAGCCGCCAAGACTGCAAAGCCGGCAGCGGAAAAGGAAAAGAAGACCGAGGAAAAGAAGCCGAAGTCTGCCGCCAAGCCTGCCGCGGCCAAGGCCAAGACCACCAAGAAGGAAACGGATAAACCCGTTGCGAAGAAAACCACGGCTAAAAAGGAGAAATAGACGTTTGGGAAATCAAAAACAAATAACGGACTTCACCGTACAGCGCAATATCGGGTTGGGCGGTGATTTTGTTCAGTTGCATCTGCATTCTGACTGCGAACTGCCCGCGATTTTTCCCGGGCAGTTCGTGCAAGTGCACGTACCCTCTTCTATTCACGGATGGCTCAGAATCCCCATTTCGATACATGATGCGGATCCTGCATCGGGTCAGCTGAAACTTTTGGTGCAGAAAGTAGGCAAGGGGTCCGAATATCTGGCTTCTCGCCGGGAAGGGGAAAAGGTTAATCTGGTGCTTCCGTTGGGCAAGGGATTCTTTATTCCCGAAATCGATCTCAAGAAAGAAGTGTTGGAAACGCATCGTGCGCCGTATCGGGCGCTTTTGGTAGGTGGAGGTTGCGGTCTTGCGCCGCTCTATTATTTGGCTTCGAAACTCAAGGAAAAAGGATTCCCTTTCGATATTCTGGTAGGTGCGCGTAACAAGGAGCGTCTGGTGTTGGCCAATGAACTGGCCCAACTCGGGCCTACCGGTATCTGCACCGAAGACGGCAGCGTGGGAATCAAAGGCCTGGTAACCGAGCATCCTTTGTGGAAAGGGGTGGACTATACCCATGTTTACACCTGCGGCCCCACGCCCATGATGAGAGCGGTGGCGGCTAAGGCACACGAGATGAAAGCCGTTTGCGAGGTAAGCCTCGAAAACACGATGGCCTGCGGTCTGGGTGCCTGTCTGTGCTGCGTAACGGCCTCGGCCGAAGGGCATCATCTTTGTGTCTGCACCGAAGGGCCGGTTTTCAAGGCCGACACTTTGGGTTGGTAGTCCGCAAAAAAATCTTGTCAACATCCGCTTCGGGCGGCATATTTCGATACAGCGATGAATCTGAAAGTAGATATCGGCAACCTGGAACTGCCAAATCCGGTGCTTACCGCTTCGGGAACCTTCGGTTACGGCATAGAGTTCAGCGATTTTGTGGATTTGAACGCCTTGGGCGGATTTGTGGTGAAGGGTACCACGGCCGCGCCCCGGGAGGGAAATCCCTATCCGCGCATGGCTGAAACTCCTTTGGGTATGCTCAATGCCGTGGGATTGCAAAACAAGGGTGTGGATTATTTTATCGCTCATATCGTTCCGCAAATAGAGCGGAAAAGGCGGAAAGAGGCCGAACCCTTCACCCGTCTTATTGTGAATGTGTCCGGTTCGCAGGTGGAGGAATATGTGGAAGTGGCCCGAAAATTGGCCGACTGTAAGGAAGTGGATGCCATAGAGGTGAATATCTCCTGCCCCAATGTGAAACAGGGCGGCATGGCTTTCGGCACAGACCCCCGTATGGCCGCCTCGGTGGTGGAGGCGGTAAGGAAGGCCTTTCCCCGTTGCATGATTGTGAAGCTTTCGCCCAATGTAACCGATATCGCCGCCATGGCCGTCGCCGTGGAAGAAGCCGGCGCCGACAGCGTTTCGCTTATCAATACCTTGTTGGGCATGGCCATCGACGTAGAAAAGCAGAAGCCCGTGCTGAGCACGGTGACCGGCGGGCTTTCGGGGCCTTGTGTAAAGCCGGTGGCTTTGCGTATGGTCTGGCAGGTGGCCCGGCTGGTAAAGATTCCGGTTATCGGCGTCGGGGGTATCTGTACGGCTGGAGATGCCCTTGAGTTTATCATGGCCGGAGCCTCTGCCGTCGAGGTGGGTTCGGCCAATTTTACCGATCCTTCCGTTACGCAGAAAATCGTGGCGGGTATAGAAGCCTATTGCAACCGCAAAGGTATTACAGACATCAGGGAATTGAGAGGCATCATCGCCTGATTTCCTAAAAAAACAATCTCATGACAAAAAGAAATAAAGCGCCCAGAAGCCGCAAGGGGAAAGAAAATAGTAAAAGACGCAATTCTTCTTCAAGAAAATCGAATAGAAGCGGCTTTCCCGCCTCTTCACGTTCTGCGGGCGGCCGTGGCGGAAACAATTACGGTTCTTCCGAAAGACAGAACCGCCGTCGCCATATACCCGAAAACCTGCGTAATTACATCACGGGTACGGTGGATATGAAGTCTTCGGGAAAGGCTTATATCCTGCCCGACAACAAGGAACTGGAAGACGTTTTCATCTCTGCGAACAATGTGGGGCATGCCCTGCATGGCGATTATGTGCGCGTATTGCTGTTTCCCGACCGGTTCGGCCGCAGGCTCGAGGGTCAGATAACGGAGGTAATCAAGCGCAACAAGCGCAATATCGTGGGAACGGTGGAGTTTTCGGGCAAGTATGCCTTTTTGGTTCCCGACAATACCAGCGTGCCGGTAAATATCATTCTTCCTCAAGAAAACCTGCACGGTGCCAAAGACGGCCAGAAAGTGGTGGCCGGTATCGCCGACTGGCCGGCGCACATGAACAATCCCATAGGCGAGGTGAAGGCCGTGTTGGGCGCGCCGGGCGACAACAACGTGGAAATGCAGTCGATTCTGGCCGAGTTCGACTTTCCGCTTTCTTATCCGCAGGCGGCCATCCGGGAGGCCGAAGGAATGAGCGAGCGGGTAACACCCGATGAATTGGCCCGTCGCCGCGATTTCCGCGAGGTATATACCTGTACCATCGACCCTGCCGACGCCAAGGACTTCGACGATGCGCTCTCGTTCAAACGCCTGCCTGACGGAAATATGGAAATAGGCGTGCATATTGCCGATGTGAGCCATTTCGTAAAACCCGGCGGCGCCATAGAGGAAGAGGCCTATCAGAGGGCCACTTCGGTTTATCTGGTGGATAGAACCATACCCATGTTGCCCGAAAGGCTGTGCAATGATCTCTGTTCGCTCAATCCCGATGTTGACCGGTTCTGTTTCAGCGCGGTGTTTGAAATGGATGCCGAAGCCCATATTAAGAACTTTTGGATAGGGAAGGGGATTATCCATTCCAACCGCCGTTATACCTACGAAGAAGCCCAGGCCATTATCGAAGCGGCCGGATTGGCCGCCGGTGCGGAAGCCGCTCCCGGGCAGCTTTCCCGATTAGGTTCGGCCATGGACATAGAGGCCATTACCGAGATGTTCAAGCTTTCGCTTTTGATGCGCAACAGCCGTTTCCGTACAGGGGCCATCAATTTCCATTCCAAGGAGGTGCGGTTCAGGCTCGATCCGGTTACGGCCAAACCGCTGGGTGTTTATATCAAGGAAAGCAAGGAGTCGAATAATCTGGTGGAGGAATTTATGCTGCTGGCCAACCGCCGGGTGGCCGAACTGATAGGCAACTGCTTGAAGGTAAAGCCGCAGGAAAACGGAGTGTGGGGCAGCGAAAGCGCCAATAAAACCGGTTCTTTCGATGCGGAGAAATCGTCCCGTCAAGCCATAGAGGCTGAATCGTCCCGAAAAGGCAACCGAGGGGCGAAGGCGCTCTCCGAAAAGCCCAAGACATTCGTGTACCGCGTGCACGATGAACCCAATCCGGAGAAATTAGCCGTTTTCACGCGCTTTGTGGGCAAGTTGGGCTACAAGATCAATCTCAAGAACAGAAGCGGGCTTGTGAAATCGTTCAACGGGCTTTTGGAAGCCGTTGAGGGAAAAGCCGAGCAGAACATGATTGAAACCATCGCCGTGCGCACGATGGCCAAAGCGTATTATTCCACGCACAACATCGGCCATTATGGCCTGGCTTTCCCGTTTTACACGCATTTTACCTCGCCCATACGCCGTTATCCGGACCTGATGGTGCATCGTTTGCTGGAATCCTATATCCATGGCGGAAAAAGCGCCGTTGCCGAGGAATATGAAGAGCGTTGCGAACATAGTTCCGACATGGAAAAACGGGCGGCGGAGGCCGAAAGAGCTTCGGTTAAATACAAGCAGGCCGAGTTTTTGCTCGACAAGGTGGGGCAACGCTTCTGGGGCGTTATCTCAGGGGTGAGCAAGTGGGGAATCTATGTGTGTCTCGACGATAATTATTGCGAAGGCATGGTTCCTTTGCGTTCACTCAAGGACGATTACTACGAACTTGACGACGAAAACTATCAGGTAGTGGGACTCCGCTCGGGACAGGTGTACAAACTGGGGCAGCGGGTGGCCATCATCGTGCAGGAAATCGACATGAACAAAAAGCAGCTCACTTTCGCCTTTGCCGAGGAAGAAATCCCTGAAACGAAGCCGCAGGGAAGAAGAGGTTCAAAAACCTCCAAAAATTCATAACTTTGCGCCCTTTACTTTTAACGATTACGCCATGCAGATAGAAGTGCTCAAATCCAAGTTACACCGCGTAAAGGTTACTTATGCCGACTTAAATTACGTAGGCAGTATCACCATCGACGAAGACTTGATGGATGCGGCCAACCTCTGCGAATATGAAAGGGTGCATATCTACAACATCAACAATGGCGAACGCCTCGAAACCTATGTGATTAAGGGAGAAAGGGGCAGCGGAACCATCGGCCTCAACGGTGCGGCCGCCCGAAAGGCGGAAGTGGGTGATTTGGTCATCATCGTTTCGTATGCCTCCATGACACCCGAAGAGGCCAGACGTCATCAGCCTACCGTTATCTTTCCGGAAGACAACAAACTGGTTAAATAACTTCCGATGCAGTCAAAAGACCTTCGTCCGGAAGACTTGCCGCAAGATTTTTCCGAAACGGAAAACGGCACGGTAAAGGGCGGGAAAATTTTGCTTCAGGCACTCAAGTTCTGTATCTTTTTCGGTCTGGGCATATTCATCATCTGGCTGTTCCAGCAACATCTTACCGTTGAAGAGAAAGCCGAAATACGCCGTGCCCTGCAGAGCGCCCATTGGCGCATGGTGCTTTGGGTGGCCGTATTCGGGCTTTTGAGCAATGTTTTCCGTTCCTTGCGCTGGAATATCCTATTGGAACCGATGGGATACAAACCCCGTTTCCACAATACTTTCTGCAGTATCCTGGTGGCCTATTTCGCTAATTTGGCCATTCCCCGGTTGGGCGAGGTGCTGCGCTGCACCTTTCTGTACCGTTACGAAAAAGTGCCGGTGCAGAAGTCTTTGGGTACGGTGGTGAGCGAAAGGGTAATCGATATACTTTGTTTTCTTTTGATTTTTGTGGTTTCGTTTGCCATCAAATACAGGTATCTGCAGGCCTATGTGCATAAATTGTTCAACCGTCAGGCCGCGAACGGCCATTCGGGTATGTGGATTACCTTGTCGGCGGTTGTGTTTCTTGTACTGTTGACGGTGGGATTGGTGTGTTATTACCGTCGGCACAGGGAACGCTTTAAACCCGGTGGCATGATGGGCAAGGTGGCCGCTGTGCTGAATGGCTTCGGCGAGGGTTTTATGAGCTTACGCCATATCCGCAGGCCCGGGATGTTCGTTCTCTGTACCGTCGGACTCTGGCTCAGTTATTGGCTCATGATGTATTTTGCCTTCCATAGTCTGCAGGGACTATCCGGAACCGGCTTCGGCATTGCGCTGATTGCGCTTGCCATGGGTACTTTCGGCGTGATGCTTACCCCCGGCGGAATCGGCGTATATCCGGTTATCATTTCAGAAACCTTGGCCGCTTTCGGTATCGTCAAAACGCTCGGATATACGGCCGGTTGGATAAGCTGGGGCACCCAAACCGCCCTCATCGTCATTGCCGGTCTGGCCGCTCTCCTGCTGTTGCCCCTTTTGAACCGTAAGAAATAAATCCGTTTGGGTTACGCACCATGATCTATACCAAGATGACCCGTTATTGTGCTTATCAGGAACGCAGCAAGGCCGAGGTGCGGCAGAAGCTGAGGTTGCTCGGGGCCGACAGCGGCACAGCCGAAACGGTCATGCACCGTCTGGAAGAAGAAGGATATATCGACGAAGCACGTTTTGCCGGAGCCTATGTGCGGGGCAAGTTCCGTATCAACGGGTGGGGACGGCTCAAAATCAAGAACGGCCTTCGTGCCAAGGGTGTGGATGAAAAATTGATTGCGGAGGCTCTGCGGGAAGAACTCAACGAAGACCTTTATCTTGAACGTTTGCGCGAAATACTGTCCGCAAAAGGGATGCAGACCGCCCTTTGGCGGGGATTCGAACCGGAGTTGGTGCGTGCCGAGGTCAAAAACGAAAATCCTGACCGGTCATGACCTATCCCGATACGTTTGTCCAAAAGACCGGCTTCGATTCCATCGTGGCCCTTTTGCAGGAAGAATGCCTCACCGTTTCCGCCGCCCGTATGGCCGGAAGGCTCGTACCCTTGTCCGATTTTGAAAAACTGAACGCCGCCCTTCGGGAAACCGATGAGTTCAGGAGGGTTCTGTTGCTCGAAAAAGCCTTTCCCGCCCAGGATTACTTCGATTTGCGCGATGAGATCAAACGCTTGCGCGTAAAAGGCACTTATATCACGCTTGAAGGATTGCAGCAATTCAGGGCCTCCTACACGGCCATTTGCGCGATCAAGGAATATTTGGAAAAAATCGATGCCGGAAACTATCCGCGTCTGGCCGCCCTTGGCGCGGAACAGGAAACAGACCCCCGTCTTTTGGCGCATATCGATGCCCTGCTTACGCCCACGGGCGAACTCAAAGACAACGCCTCCGAAGAACTGCTCCGTATCCGTACGCAGATTCGGCGCAAAGCCTCCCAGACCCAGCGCTATATCGGCCAATATATGCAGACGGCCGTTCAACAGGGATGGGTGGAAGAAAACGCCGATATCACCGTGCGCAACGAACGTTTGGTGATACCGGTCATGGCGGCCTATAAGAAGAGTATGCGCGGGTTTATCCACGATGTTTCTTCTACCGGCCAGACGGTGTTTATGGAGCCGGAAGAGATCTTCAATCTCAACAACGAAATCGTGGAGCTCCGCAATCAGGAGCGGATAGAGATTATAGAGATACTGAAGCGTTTCAGCGATAGGTTGCGCCTGCAATCCGACAGTCTTCTACAGTCTTACCGCTTTCTGGTCTTTATCGACCTGTTGCGGGCCAAGGCCAGGTTGGCCGTGCGGCTGGAAGCCGTTTTGCCGGTGGTGGAACCCGCCCCTTGTTTTCAGTGGAAAAGAGCGCGGCATCCGCTTCTTTTCCTGACTATCCAAAAGCAGGGTGAGACCGGCCGGTCTCAGATTGTACCGCTGGATCTATCTTTGGAACCCTCCGAAAGGATACTGATCGTTTCGGGACCCAATGCCGGTGGGAAATCCGTTTGCCTTAAAACCGTAGGGCTTTTGCAATATATGATGCAATGCGGTTTGCTTGTACCCATGGATGAGGACTCCCGTATGGGGATGGTGAACAATATATTTGTGGATATAGGCGATGAACAGTCTATCGAAAATGACCTCTCCACGTATAGTTCCCACCTCAAGAACATGAAGTTTTGGGTAGAAAACGCCGATTCCCGCACCCTTTTTCTATGCGATGAACTGGGGGGCGGAACGGAACCCTCCGTGGGGGGAGCCATTGCCGAGGCCTTGGTGGAGCATCTGCTGGCCAAAGGGGCTTACGGCATCGTTACCACCCACTATACCAACCTCAAGCTCATGGCGCCTGCGCATGCGGGCATTGTGAACGGCGCCATGCTTTTCGACAGCGATAATCTAAAGCCTCTTTACGTGCTTCGCAAAGGATTGCCCGGCAGTTCGTTTGCTTTTGAGATTGCCCGTAAGACAGGTCTTCCGGAATCGCTTTTGGAACAGGCCGCCCGTAAAGTGGGCAACCGGCAGATGAATTTTGAGCAGGTGCAGCAACAGCTGGAAGTGGAGAAACACGAAATAGCGCGGAAAAAGCAGGAGATAGATCTTGCCGACGAACTTCTTTCTTCCACCCTGCAAAAATACAACGGCTTGTTGGCCGATTTGGAAAAAAACCGCAACAAGCTTCTGAGTGAAGCCCGCGAAGAGGCCCGCCGTATCGTGAAACAAGCCAATGCCGATATTGAACGCACCATCCGTGAAATAAAAGAAGCGCAGGCCGAAAAAAACGCAACCGCCCGCTTGCGGAAAACCTTGCAGACAACCGTTGAACAAGGTGTTTCTGCCGCTTCGGCCAAACCCGCACCCGAAGCATTCTCATTTAAAAAACAGCCGACGGCTTTGTCTCAAGCCGGTTCATCCGAAAAATCATCCGCATTCCGCAGGCCGGCTGTCTTTAAAGAAGGCGACAGGGTGAGGCTTAAAGACGGCTCGTCATCGGTGGCCCGCATCGGCAAGATAAAAGGCAATCAGGCCCGTATCGATTTCGAATACATGAGCATGCAGGTGCCCCTTTCCCGCCTCGAGGCCCTTACCCCGGCCGAATCCCTCCGCTACGACGAAAACAGCCGCCGCAGTCAGGTCAGTGTGGAAAACATCAACAGCGGCAAAGAGAATTTCTCGGCGCACATCGATATCCGCGGCATGCGTGCCGACCAAGCGTGGCAAAGCGTGTCGAAACTCATAGACGAAGCCGTTCTCTACGGAGAGAAACGTTTGGAAATCCTCCATGGAAAAGGAAACGGCATCTTACGGCAGATTGTACGCACCTTGGCTTCCGAAAACCCGCATGTGGCTTCTTTTTCCGATCAAAGCGAAGAGTTGGGCGGCACCGGCATCACCCTTGTCGAATTGCGGTGAGGCTTATCTCCACCGCCAGCTTTCAATCAAGGTATCGATATCGGTCTTCACAAAATCGATGATGGGGGAAAGGGAATCGTTGTTGGGCACGCAGTTTATAGAGAAAGAACCCCTGAAAAAATAGCGGTTGCTGTCGGTAAGGTAAAACTGGTAGGGCGAAGCCACGTCGTTTCCCTTTATGTGGTATAGATAGCCGTATACGCGGTGTTCGGGCCGGTTTATTTCCCATTCGTCCACGCCGGTGGCCTTCGAGATATGCCGCTGGATAAAAAACAATGTGTTCATGATGCAGGAGTCCAGATCGGGGCGATACAGAAAACTGCAATAGATACGGCTGTTAAGTCCCGGATACACGATGTCCGCCCAATCGGCTTTCTGTTTTTTTTCTTTGGGAGCCACAGCCTCAAACCGGGTGTGAACGGGAAGCCTGAACGTGGCCGGCACACCGGTGGTGTCGAAGTTGCGATACGCTTTTTCGGGCAGTCCGATACGGATATAGGTGCGCGGTTTGGGTGTATAATTCTCCTTGCAGCCCGTCAGTCCGAAGCAAAGAACCGAAAGCCCTGCCAAGAAAAGCCTCAAGCTTTGTTTATTCTTTTTCATTCGGTCCCACCATTTTGATGCGGGTTATCCGGTTCTCTCCCGTAGCCTCCACGGTAAACGTGAAATCCTTGAATTCCACTTTGGCCCCTTTGGCCGGAAAATAGCCTAGAATCTCCAGAATCAGACCTGCCAGCGATTCGTAGTCGCCCGCCTCGATGTCGAAGTAATCGTCATCCACATCCAGAAGCTTGCATAGATCGTGTACCGGCATCCGTCCGTCGAAAAGATAGGTTGAATCCCCGGTTTTCTGATAGAATTTTTCCTCTTCGATGGTATCGGACTCGTCGTTGATTTCTCCCACCACTTCCTCCAGTACGTCTTCCATGGTGACGATGCCGCTGGTGCCGCCGTATTCATCCACCACAATGGCCAAATGCCGGCGTTTGCGCTTGAACTCCTTGAGAAGCTGCTCTATCTTTTTCGATTCGGGTACGAAAATGGCGGGGCGGACCAGTTTCTTCCAGTCCAGTCCGTCTTCCTTTCCCCAATAGGGAAGAAGATCCTTGATGTACAGGATACCTTTGATGTGGTCTAAATCTCCGTCGTAAACGGGAAGCCGGGAGTATTCGGATTCGCGCAAGGTCTCCATCACCGCCTCGAACGAAGAATTGAGCGATAGCGCGGCGATATCCATACGGGGTTTCATGATTTCGCAGGTTTCGATTTCCGAAAACCGGTGGAAGAATTTCAGTACTTCCGGTTCGTTCTCGGCCAGATCCGGCATTTCATCCGAGGGTGAGGCAGGCGCGTGTTTTTCTTGTTTGGATCCGAAACGTTTTTTAAACCAAGACGGAGGCATATCACTTGTTGTTAAAGGCATTCATGGTGTTGGCGATTCCCGCGCAAACAAAGCTTCTTATCATGTCGCAGGCCATATCTATCTTGGGTTCCACCACCTCCAGATCCTGCCTGGAGAATGCCCCCAACACATAATCGATTTGCTGACCCTTATGAAAATTGCTTCCGATGCCGAAACGCAGGCGGGGATAGGCCTGGGTGCCGATTAAGGCTTCGATGTTGGACAAACCGTTGTGTCCGCCCGCGCTGCCGCCCGATTTCATGCGCAGCTGCCCGGGTTCCAGCGCAAGGTCGTCCACCACCACCAGACAACGTTCGGCCGGTATTTTTTCTTTTTCCATCCAATACCTCACCGCTTTTCCGCTGTCGTTCATATAAGTGGTGGGCTTTATCAATTCCAACAGATGCCCCCTGCATTTGGCTTCGCACCAATAGGCATACCGGTCCATACTGAATTTCAACCCGTTTTCGGCCGCGAACTTATCCAACACCATAAAGCCGATATTGTGGCGCGTGCCCTCGTAATCGGCCCCTATGTTGCCCAATCCCACAATCAGAAACTTCATCGCTTAGTAGGCTTTGGCAAAGATAACACGGTGTCTGGAGGGTTTGCCGGTGTATATGCACTTTCCGTCTTCTTCCTCCATGTCGAAAGGAATGGCGCGGATGGTGGCTTTGGTTTCTTCCTTGATCTTCACTTCGGTTTCGGTGGTGCCGTCCCAGTGAGCCAAAAGGAACTTTCCCTGTTCGATCTGCGTTTTGAAATCTTCCCAGGTATCTACTTTCACCGTGTTGTCCAGACGATGTTTGAGGGCCCGTTCGAACAGGTTTTTCTGTATTTCGTCCAATAGGCCGGGAATCAGCGAGGAAAGCTCGGATTGCGGATGGATGCTCTTTTCGAGTGTATCGCGGCGGCATATCTCGGCCGTGCCGTTCTCCATATCGCGGGGGCCGATGGCAATACGCACCGGCACACCCTTGAACTCGTATTCGGTGAATTTCCAGCCGGGTTTCTGGTTGTCGTTGTCGTCGTATTTCACGCTGATGCCTTTGGCCTGCAATTCGGTCTTGAGCTTGTGTGCGTATTCGGAAATCTGCAACAGTTGCTCCATGTTCTTGTAGATAGGCACGATGGCCACCTGGATGGGCGCCAGTCTGGGCGGAAGCACCAGACCGTGGTCATCGGAGTGGGTCATGATAAGGGCACCCATCAAACGGGTGGAAACGCCCCAGGAAGAAGCCCAGACATATTCCAGCTTGTTCTCCTTGTTGAGGAAGGTTACATCGAAGGCCTTGGCGAAATTCTGACCCAGGAAGTGGGATGTGCCGGCCTGCAGGGCCTTTCCGTCTTGCATCATCGATTCGATGCAGTAGGTTTCCAATGCGCCGGCAAAACGTTCGTTGGGCGTCTTGAAACCTTTGATGACAGGCATGGCCATATAGTTCTCGGCAAAGTCGGCATATACTTCCAGCATCTTTCTGGCTTCGGCCTCGGCTTCTTCCTTGGTGGCGTGGGCGGTGTGGCCCTCCTGCCACAGAAATTCGGCCGTACGCAGGAAGAGGCGCGTGCGCATCTCCCAGCGCACCACATTGGCCCATTGGTTCACCAGAATGGGCAGGTCGCGGTAAGATTGAATCCAGCCTTTGTAGGTATTCCAGATAATGGTTTCCGAAGTGGGGCGCACAATCAGTTCCTCTTCCAGTCTGGCGGCCGGATCCACGCTTACCCCTTTGCCGTCGGCATTGGCTTTGAGGCGGTAGTGGGTAACCACGGCGCATTCTTTGGCAAAGCCTTCCACATGGTCGGCCTCGCGGCTGAAAAAAGACTTGGGTATGAAAAGCGGAAAATAAGCGTTCTGATGCCCGGTATCCTTGAACATCTTGTCCAGTACCGCCTGCATCTTTTCCCAGATGGCATAGCCGTAGGGTTTGATTACCATGCAGCCGCGCACGGCCGACTGCTCGGCGAGGTCGGCTCGGGTAACCAGTTCGTTATACCATTCCGAATAGTTTTCTGCTCTGGAAGAGAAGTCTTTAGCCATTTCTTAATACTTTGGTACGGTTATTGCAGTAAAAGGGCAGATGCCCGATTCCGCGAAAGCGTGGCAAAGTTACGCTAAAAAAGCGTACCGAAAAACCGGCACAGGCGGTCAGGGGCTTAAAAAAGAAAGGAAAAGATATGGCACGTTTCTCATTCGGAACATTCGTTTCCATTATCGTAACAACGGCAACCGCGGCGTTGCTTACCGCTTGCGGCACCACCTTCATGGTAGCCGCCGACGATATGTACGGCACCATGCCCACCCGCGAACAGGAACGCCGTCAGAAACTGCAGAACCAATGGAGCCAGACCCAATCCGACACGGATGTCGATTATTATTCGGATTATGAAGCGCCCCGAAACGAAGCGGATACTTTCAACTACGACGATTACTACGACTATGAATATTCTTCCCGTCTGCGCCGTTTCCAAAGCGACGACTATCTGAGCGACGACTATTATTCCGACTATTACACCAATTCCTACTGGTACGATGCCGATCCGTATTATTACGGCACCAGTATCTATCTGGGATATAACTGGTGGTACCCTTCCTATTCGTACTATTATCGTCCGGGTTGGTATATGGGCTTCAGTTTCGGTCCCTTCGGATTTGGCTGGGGCTACCGTCCTTATTACAGTTATTACGGTTACGGATCTTATTCATGGGGGTATCATGACGGTTTTTGGGACGGCTACTGGGCCGGCCGCTACGACCGGATCTACGATTACTGCTACAATCCCTACGACCGCAACACCTACACGCAGAGCTATTACGGCCGGCGTACGCGCGGTGCCGGCAGTTCGGTCACCAATCCGGCGGTTTCCCGCGCGTCCACCGACAGGCGGGTAACCACAGCGTCCACCGCTTCTGTTTCCTCCACGCCCTCTTTGCCCGCTACGGGCCGGCGCACATTTGCCGAACGTTACGAACAGGCAGTGGGAGGAAAGTCGGTAAGCACGCAAAATAGCGCAGGCACCCTTACGGGAGGACGTACCGGTTCAACCTCCGCGGGCAACCGCATCCAGCCGGCCGTAGTCAACCGGAATACGAGAACGCCTTCGGGCCTGATGGAATCGGTTTCCACCCGTTTGGAAAACAAGACCGCCACAGGTGTCGACCGCATCCAACCGGCCGTTCCTGAAAGCCGCCGTTCGGTAAATCCGGCGGCTGACCGGTCGTTGTCCACGTCCTCTTCTTCCTCCACTTCCGTAAACACCGCCACGCCCTCCCGTCCGTCGCAACCCGCCCAGCCCGAGGTGAGGAGAGGGACAACCTCTACGGCGGTTCCCGCTTCCCAGCAACGGAACACCGCCACGTCCACCTCTTCCTATCGCGGGGTGCAGCCGCCCGCGGCAACGCCCGCCACGCGTTCCACCCAAACCGCGCAGCCCCGTCAGTACAGCAATCCGGTTTATGAGCGCAGCCGTGGCACCTCCTCCTATGTGAGTCCGCAATACAACAGCGGCAACCGTGGTGTCCGCACCACCGCCACACCGGCGCGTCCGGCCGCACCGACGCGCACCTCCACGCCGGCACGTTCCACAACCACGGTCCGCACCTCTTCTTCTCCGGCGCGTTCCACTTCCACGCCGGCACGTTCCACCTCAACCGGCTCTTCTTCGGGTTCTTCCTCCACAAGACGTACCCGCTAAGTATCACGCTAAAAAGAAAAACCCATGCGCAAATCAAGATATTTCAGCACGCTTCTGTTTCTGTTGATTGTTCCGGCAAGCCTTATGGCGCAAGACGACGCCGACCTGCTCCGTTATTCGATGCTGAATCCGGTAGGTACAGCTCGTTACAACGCTATGGGAGGGGCTTTCGGTGCCTTAGGGGCAAACTTTACGGCCTTGAGCACCAATCCGGCCGGTATAGGATTCTTCACACGGCATGAGCTTACCCTCACCGGATCCATTGTTTCCCAAAACGGGAACTCAGAGTATTACGGCAGTCGAAACAGTCTCAACAAGAGCAGTTTTGCCATACCGCAGGGCGGGGGTGTGTTCGGGGTTTACAACGGTACCCGTGAAAAGGGCCGGTTGTGGAACTTGCAGATAGGTTTTGGCGCCAACCGTGTCAAGGATTTCAACACCAATGTCTATGCCAAGGCCGTCAATCCGCAGTCTTCGTATATGGAGGCGGTGGCCGCCCGTAGCGCGGGATATGATTTCGCCGTGCAGGACAATCTGGCGGATATCGGCAATCTGGCTTATCAGACAGGTTTGCTCGACTATACGGATACGGTGAATATGTTTTACGAAACTTTCTTGGGAAAAGGATTACAGCAGAAACGCATCCTGCAGGAAAACGGCAATATCACCGAAATGGTTTTTTCCTTTGGCGGAAATTGGTCCGATGTGCTTTATTTCGGTGCCACTCTGGGTATTCCCGTGGTGGATTACAGCAGCGTTTCCACCATAGAAGAATCCACGGTGGGAGGGGCCGTGCTTGAACACAGTTTCAGATCCTATACCTTGAACCAAAGCAAAGACGTGAACGGAACAGGTATCAACCTCAAATTGGGCTTGATTTATAAACCGGTGCCGTTTTTCAGAGTAGGCCTGGCCTTTCATACCCCCACTCGTTACTGGCTCAAGGAAAGCGCTTCGGCATCGCTTGCGACGGACATGAACTATGAATTGGCCGACTACAGCGTTCTTTCCAAATACGAAAGATTCAACTACATAGACCATTACAGCCTCGTAACTCCGCTCAAGGGCGTGTTGAGCCTTGGGTTTCTGATCCGAAATTTCGGTGCGGTGGCTATCGAAGGAGAGCTTACCGACTATCGCCAGATGCGTATGGACATAGCGGATGAAGTGGAATACAATCAGTATATACAGGACATCGTGCGGGAAAACTATCGCCTTGCAGGTGTGGTGCGGATCGGAACAGAATGGAAGGTGAGCGTGATGAGCTTCCGCGCCGGTTATATCTGGCAGTCGTGTCCGTACAAAGACAGAACCCTGCGCGAAAATTGGTCGAATCATACGGCAACCGCCGGTATCGGCATCGCTTTGGGCCGTTGGAATATCGATTTCGGTTTTATGGCCGATTTGGGTAAAAGGACAGACGATTTCTACTATCTGATAGACGGTGCTACCGGCGAGCCTTTGGTGCAGCCGGCCAAACTCAACCTCTCCAAGTACCTATACACCCTTACGGTAGGCGTTAGGTTCTAAGCCTTTCCTTAGGCGCGGCGTTCGAGCAGCACAACGCTTTCCACGTGGTCGGTATGCGGAAACATATCCACGGCCGCGTGGTTCACCACTTTGTACTTTTCGGCCATACGCTGCAGATCCCGCGCCTGTGTGGCCGAATTGCAGCTTACATACACGATACGGCTCAATTTTCCTTGAAAAATGGCGTCGTTCATCAAACATTCCACCACTTTTTCATGCATGCCCTCTCTGGGCGGGTCGGTGATGACCACATCGGGGATACCGTGTTCACGCACGAACCCGGGGGTGAATACGGCGGCCATATCGCCGGCAAAGAACGAGGTGTTGGAGATGCCGTTCAGTTCGGAATTTATCCGGGCGTCTCTCACGGCGTCCTCCACATATTCGATACCCACCACTTTGGCCGCCGAACGGGCCACGTAATTGGCTATCGTGCCGGTGCCGGTGTAGAGGTCGTAAACGGTCTGGTCGGGCTTTATGGCCGCCAGATCGGCCGTCAGACGGTATAAACGGGCCGCCTGTCCGCTGTTGGTCTGATAAAACGACTTGGGACCCACCCTGAACTTCAGTTCGGGTTCGTTCTGTCCGTAAGCCGGCATGGTCATGGTGATGAAAGGCTCGCCCTTGAAAAGCCGTATGTCGAGGTCTCCCATGCTGTCGTTTACCTTGGTGTTTACCGCATACATCAGGCAGGTGATGCAGGGAAAGGCTTCGCAGATGCGCTCCATCAGCGTGTTGAAAGCCGCCGTGGGTTCCGAACCGATAACCGCCACCACCATATATTCGCCTTTGGGCGTGTTGCGGATCATCAGGTTGCGCATAAATCCTTTCTGGGCGCGTATATCGTAGAAGTCCAGCCCTAAAGCTATCGCGTTTTTCTTGATGAAGAGCCTTATCTCATTGGATGTTTCGGCTTGCAGGAAACAATGGTTCAAATCCAGGACCTTGTCGAATTTTCCGGCCAGATGAAAGCCCAGCCCCTGTCGGGAAGCCTCGTCGAGGGTTTGGTTTTCGCTGATTTCGTTTTCGGTGAGCCAGCGCTTCACCGAGAAGGTGAATTCCAGTTTGTTGCGGTAGGCCCGGTTCTGTTCCGAACCTAAGATAGGCAGGCCTTCGGGCAGTTCTATCTTGCCGATGCGCTCCAGGTTGTCGCGCACTTGCGCCTGTTTTTGCTTAAGCTGTTCCTGATAGAGGAGGTGTTGCCACTTGCAACCGCCGCAAAGCCCGAAATGTTCGCAGAAAGGCGCGCATCTGAGGGGCGATTCCTCTTTGAGGGCGGCAATCCGTCCCTGCATGTAGCCCGCCTTGCTCCGTATCACTTCCACGTCCGCCAGGTCGCCCGGAGCGGAATACGACACAAAAAGCACCTTGCCGTCCACATGGGCCAGCGAATTTCCTTCGGCGGCCGCTTTCTCGATGCGGATGTTCTCTAAAATCCGGTTAGGTTGCCGTCCACGTTTTCTGCTCATGGGTCAATGTGCTTCCGCAAAAGTTTTTATCTGTTGGTTCAGTGTATCCACAAATTTCTGCATCTGTCCCTTTATCATGGCGGCCATCACCATGTTGATGCCCACCTCGGCTTCCACGGTGGAATTGAAACCCCCGTTTGCGGAGGGTTCGAAATGAAAGGCCAAAGTAAAGGGGAAAGGAGAGCTGCCTTCGGAGGTAATCACCACCAGGCTCGGTTCCACTTTTTGGGAAATACGCATGCTGATTTGCGCCATTCCTCCCACGTTGAACGAACAAGTGTCTTGGGTGGCCTTCCAATCCTGCACTTGTCCGGGAGGCATCATGCCGCCCAGTTCGGCGAAGTTCGAGATCTTGCGGTAGGCCACGCCCGCATCGCCGTTTATGGGGAGAACGCTGCTGCTTACTTTCATGTTTCAAAAAATTATCTGGAATGCAGGTCCGACCACTTTTCGGGGTCTTGCCGCCATTGCCGTAAGGATTCCAATTCGGCGGGTTTAAGTAGTTCAAGTTGCACGGCACACTCAATCAGATCGTTGTAATTGGTGAGGGTGTAGAGCGGCATCTTGGCTTTTTCAAAGTTTTTGGCCGCCGTCTCCAGCCCGTAGGTAAACACAGCCACCATCCCCTTTACATCGCAGCCGTGGGCGCGAAGGGCATCTACGGCCAGAAGGCTGCTCTTTCCGGTAGATACCAGATCTTCCACCACCACCACCGATTTGCCCGATTCTATCTCGCCTTCGATTTGGTTTCCCATGCCGTGGTTTTTGGCTTCCGAGCGTACATACACAAAAGGAAGACCCAGTTCCTGCGCCACCAGGGCACCTTGCGGAATACCGCCGGTAGCCACGCCGGCAATGGCGTCCACCGGGCCGAACATCCTTTCGATTGTCTTTACGAATTCCTGGCGGATGAAAGTGCGTACGTGCGGATAGGAGAGGGTGATGCGGTTGTCGCAGTAAATGGGCGACTTACGGCCCGAAGCCCAGGTGAAAGGTTCTTTCTCGTTCAGTTTGACGGCGCGGATCTGCAAGAGGAATCTGGCCGTTTCCATGCTGGCTTCCTGACGGGCGGCCTGTGCCAAATCTACCATAGTTTTTTGTTTTTAAGATGTTTCCAAACAAGCCGGAGCGTGTTTGTGCAAACAAGCTACAGAAACAAAAATAGCTATTCCCGCGGGCTTTTCCAAAAGGGCGGGCACAGCTTCGGTTGTGTCAAGGGATTACCGTACACGGACAGGGGTGCTTTTATGCCGTATGGGCATCGATACCGCCTTCCGGTACGCGGAAAAATCGTAAATTCGCGAACATTTCCAACCCTAAATTTTAGTATCATGTTGCAGTTACAGGTTATCCGCGAAAATCCGCAGGAAGTGATCGCGGCACTGAAGAAAAAGCATTACGCACCCGCCGAAGAAAACATAAACGCCATATTGAGACTGGATGCCGAAAAACGTTCCGTTCAGCAGGAATTGGAATCGGTGTTGCAGGAAGTGAACCGCATCTCCAAAGAAATCGGTCTGCTTTTCAAGCAAGGCGAAAAAGAAAAGGCCGATGCCCTCAAGGATCAGACCGCCAGCCTGAAGGAGCGCAACAAAGATCTTTCGGCCAAGGTGTCCGAACTGGAGGAAAAGATACAGAACCTGCTTTACAGCATCCCCAACACGCCTCACGCCTCGGTGCCGGAAGGCCGGGACGCGGCCGAAAACGTGATAGAAAGACAGGTGGGCCAGATAGACCATCTGCCCGCCGACGCGCTTCCCCATTGGGAGATAGCCTCCAGATACGACATAATCGATTTCGAGTTGGGCAACAAGATTACCGGTGCCGGCTTTCCCGTTTACAAAGGCAAAGGAGCCCGTCTGCAGCGTGCCCTGATCAACTTTTTCCTTGACCGCGCCGTAGAAGCCGGCTACCTTGAGATAGAACCCCCCCTGATGATCAACGAGGCCTCCGGCTACGGAACCGGTCAGTTGCCGGACAAGGATGCCCAGATGTACCAGGTGGGCCTCGACAACTATTACCTCATTCCCACCGCCGAAGTGCCCGTCACCAACCTCTACCGCGACTGTCTTTTGCAGGAGAAAGACCTTCCGGTCAAGAACTGCGCCTATTCGGCCTGTTTCAGACGCGAAGCCGGTTCGTACGGCAAAGATGTGCGCGGCCTGAACCGTCTGCACCAGTTCGACAAGGTGGAGATCGTGCGTATCGAAAAGCCCGAGGATTCCTATCAGGTGCTGGAGGAAATGTGCCGGCATGTGGGCAAGCTTCTGGAAGATCTGGAGCTGACCTACCGTGTGGTAAGGCTTTGCGGGGGCGATATCAGCTTTACTTCCGCCCTCACTTTCGACTTTGAGGTGTATAGCGCGGCCCAGCAGCGTTGGCTCGAAGTAAGTTCGGTATCCAATTTTGAAACCTATCAGGCCAACCGTCTGCATCTTCGTTACAAAAACGCCGAAGGCAAGACCCGGTTGCTGCATACCCTCAACGGCAGTGCCATCGCCCTTCCGCGCGTAGTGGCCGCCTTGCTCGAAAACCATCAGTGTGCCGAAGGCGTCCGTATGCCCAAGGCCTTGCAGCCCTATACCGGTTTCGAACTGCTCAATTAAAGCCGAAAGGAACGTCCGGCCTACGATGAAAAGACATCTCAGGAAACACCTCGTCCTAAGCCTTCTCTGTTTGCTTTCGTTCCTTTGGGGACCGGTTTCCTTGCAAGGGCAGGAGGCGGGCGTGCAGAACCGTCTGCAATTGGCCGGGCGTTTTCTGGAAGCAGGGGAGGCCGAAAAGGCCCTCACGATCTATCGCGATCTGTACAAGGAAGCGCCGGAAGAATTTGTTTACCGCCAGTACATAAACTGTTTGCAGGTGTTGGCCGATTACGGTCAGGCCGAAAAAATCATCCGCAAACGCATCTCTTCGTCTCCGGCGCCGCTTCTGCTCAAGGTGGATCTGGCCGCCAATTTCATCAAGGCCGGGCAAACCAAGAAAGCCGAAACCGTTTTTAAGGAAATTGCCGAGAATACCGACTTTTCGCGCGCCGGCGTTTCGGTGCAGGAACTGGCGCAGGATATCGTAACGAAAACAGGTCGTTACGATGTGGCCATCGCCGTGTATCAAAAAGCGAGGAACGAAGAATGCGGCAACGAGGCGGATATTGCCTGCCGTCTGGCCTACGCCGCTTCTTTGGCCGATATGTACCGTCTTGGCGGTCTCTACGATCCCATGCTGGACGAATACCTTTACCTCTTGCAGCACGACCCTTCGCAGCACGACCGTGTGTATGCCGACCTGCAGGCTTTGCTTGCCTCCTCTGTTTCGGATCCGCACGCCGGCGGCAGAACGCTCGGGAATATCAAACGGTTGCTTGCCCGTCGCCTGCAGCAACAGGCCGACATCCCCGCGGTGCAGGAAATGCTGATATGGGTGCTTTTGCAGGAAAAGGATTTTGAACAGGCGTTGGTGCAGGCGCGCGCCTTTAGCCGCCGTTTTTCGGACGGCGGCGAAAAATGGCTCGGAACTATCCGCATAACGGCCCAAAACGGCCGTCTTGCACTTGCCGCCGACCAGTATGAAGATTTTCTGGCCCGCAGCTCCGAGCCATTTTGGGGCATTCCGCCCCAAAAGGCGCGCGCCTGCCGTATCGAACTGCTCCACCTGTATTTTTCCCGTCTGGAAACGCAGGGCAGTAAGGATATGGCGGCCGCCAACAGACTCAAGGATTCCTATAAGGGCCTGCTGGCCGAACTGGGGCGCGACCCCGAGAGTTTCGGCATGTATCGCAATCTGGCCAAGATATATGCCTACTACCTCCACGAAAAAGACAGTGCGCGGTTGTTGATAGAAAACGCACTCGGGAAGAGTCCGTTTTCGGCTTCGCAGAAAGCCGAACTCAAGATAGATCTGGCCGATATCCTGCTTTACTACAATAAGGTGTGGGATGCCACCCTGCTTTACAGTCAGGTGGAAAAAGACTTCAAGCAAGATGCCGTTGGCTTTTACGCCAAGTTGCAGAACGCCCGGCTCTCCTACTATATCGGTGAATTCGAATGGGCCAAAAGCCAGCTCGATGTGCTTAAAGCCGCCACCTCCAAGCTGATAGCCAACGACGCCATGGCACTTTCCCTGTTGATAAAAGACGGCATGAATCCCGACAGTGCCTACGACGGTCTGGCGCTTGTGGCCCGGGCCGACCTTTTGGTATACCGCCATCTGTACCGGCCGGCGCAGGAACTTCTGGATCAGGTGTTGACCATGCCTTTGGAAGGCGCTCTCTTCGATGAGGTATATTACAGAAAGGCCCGTATATGTCTTCAGACGGACTCGGTAGAGGGCTGTCTTTACTGGCTCAGGAAGGTGTACGAAGGAGAGGAATACGACTTGCTTACCGATGAGGCGCTGTTTGCGGCCGCTTCGCTTTTGCAGCTGCGGGCGGGTTTTGCGGTGGATGCCGCCACCGGTTATGCGGACCATTTCCGCTTCCCGGAACCGGATTCGCCCCTGTTCGCCGCCCGGACCCGGGAAGAGAAAGAACAAGATAAAGAAGCCGCCATGCTTCTCTATCGACGTCTTTTTGTGGATTATCAATCCTCCTCGCTCGCGCCCCTGGCGCGGCAACGCTATCGTGTTTTGCGGGGAGACGGTATATAGGCGGTCGCTAATCCGCCATTTCCATTCAAAACTTGCAAGAAAATGAAACCCGGATACAAAGGAAACAGAGGCAAGGTAAGGGCTAAGAAGAGTTTGGGGCAACACTTCCTCAGAAGCACAGACATCGCCCGTGTGATTGCCCGGTGCGTACACGCTTCCTATACACCCGCCCTGATGCCCGACGGCAGTCTGGATCGTTTGGCCGCAGGCAGCCTGAGCCACGATGCCTCGCCGTTCGCATCTTCCGGAGAGCGTGTCAATGTGTTGGAAATAGGCCCCGGCATGGGTGTCTTAAGTGCCTGTCTGTGGGAAGACGCCTCCCTGAATGTGAACTTGGTGGAAATCGATGCCGAATCGGTGGTATATCTCGCCTCGCATTTTCCCCAAAGAGTGGATAAAGGCAAATTGATTCCGGCCGATTTTCTCAAAATGGATCTCGACTCGCTTTTCAACGGGGAAGAGTTCATCCTGGCCGGTAACTTCCCCTACAATATTTCCAATCTGATACTGTTCCGCGTATTGGAAAACAGGCATCGCATACCTTTGGTTACCGGTATGTTCCAGAAAGAAGTGGGAGAGAGGGTGTGCGCCGCACCGGGAAAGAAAGCCTACGGTATCCTGAGCGTGCTTTTGCAGGCTTTTTACCATACCGAATATCTCTTTACCGTTGAGCCGCAGGAATTTTCGCCCCCGCCTCAGGTGCGTTCCTGCGTGATCCGCTTGATCAGGAACGACAGGGATAGGCTGGGCTGCGATGAAAAGCTTTTCACCGCTTTGGTGAAGAAATCCTTCAACCAGCGCCGCAAGACCTTGCGCAACGCGCTCAAGACCTTGGAGGAAGAAAGCGGAATCGCCTTGAGCCGTCTGCCGCAGGAACTGTTAGGCAAACGGGCCGAAGAACTGAGCGTGGAAGACTATGTGGCGCTTACCTTATGCTGTCAGCCGTAGGGATTTTTCTACGACAGCCGTGATTTGAAATCCCCGTATCCGAAGTCGCGGCGGTACACTACCTCGTTGCCTTGCACGATACACAGCGAAGGATGCCTTACCCCGTTGAAAGTGGTGGTTTTCACAAAGGTGTAGTGAATCATGTCGTAGAACAGCAGCAAGCGGCCGGCCTCGACTTCTTCTTCAAAAATCCAGTCGCCCATGAAATCGCCCGACAGGCAGCTGTTTCCGCCCAGACGGTAACGGAAACCGTGATTCCGGGGGGATGTGCCGTTGGCTGCGGCCGCTCCGTAGATTCCGGGCATATAGGGCTGTTCCAGACAGTCGGGCATGTGGGCGGTAAACGAAACGTTCATGATCGCCACCGGAGTACCGCCGTTGGCCACCACATCTTCCACACGGGCCAGAAGATAGCCGGTTTCCCATACAAAAGCCGCGCCCGGCTCCAGAATCACGTGCAGGTGCGGCCATTTCTGGCGAAATTCGCTCAGACGCCGTTTCAGTTTTTCCACATCATAGCCTTTGCGTGTCATCAGGTGTCCGCCGCCGAAATTGACCCATTTGAGCCGTGGAAGATAGGCAGAAAACTTTTCTTCAAAACGGTTTATGAGGTTGCATGAGGCTTCGGCATCCGACTCGCAGAGCGCATGGCAGTGAAAACCTTCCAATTCCGGGGGAAGATCGCCCACCGCGGGCAGATCGCAGAGCCGCACGCCCAAACGGGAACCGGGCACACAGGGATTGTAAAGATCCACCCCCACCGAAGAAAGTTCCGGATTTACGCGCAAGCCCAAAGAAACAGAACGGTTGGCCGCCCTGGCCGCCTCGGAAAAACGGTTGAACTGGTGTAGGGAGTTGAATGTGAGGTGATGGCTGAGGGAGGCGATCTCCTCGATTTCTTCATCGGTATAGGTTACCGCATAGGTATAGGCGGGCTTTCCCATTTCTTCCAAAGCCAGCCGCGCCTCCCAGAGCGAACTTGCCGTAGCTTGGCAAAATCCGGCTTCGTTGAGCGTGGCGAACGCGCTCCACATCGAAAAACCTTTCAGGGCCAGAATGATCTCCACGCCCGTTTCATCGGCCACATTCCGGATCAGGGAAAGGTTTTTCCGGAGCAGATCCTGATCGAGAACGAAGCACGGATTGGGCAGTTTTTCCAATAACGCCGGACTGAGCGGAAAGGAACTTTTTGTGGGAGAAAGCGTTTTTTGCATACCGGTTCTATTTCATGCCGTTGCGCGCAACAGCCGGATTCGACTCGCAAAAATAGCCAGATTCGCCTAATTCCCTTTCTCTTCTGTGGCAAAAAATTTATCGGAGAAATTGAGCAGATACGCTTTTTCCACGGTTCGGGTCAGTGCCGTGTAGAGCCAGCGAAGATATTCGGTATCAAACATTTCATCGGTAAAATAGCCTTGTTCTATGAACACGCAGGGCCATTGTCCGCCTTGGGTCTTATGGCAGGTGAGTGCGTAGGCGTATTTTACCTGAAGGGCGTTGAAATAGGGGTTCTTGCGCACTTCTTCCATGCGCCGGGCCTTGGTGGGCAGATGGGCATAGTCGGCCAGCACTTCCTCAAACAAAAGCCGGATTCGGGAATAGGGCAGGGCGGCGGCATCCGCTTGCAGGGCATCCAGCATGATCTTCAGTTCCAAAGGCGGTTCTTCGGGATAATCCACCAGCCGCGCCTCTATATCGGCAAACCGCAGTCCGTACATTTCTTCCCGCCGCTTCACTTTCAGCACTTCGACCATATCGCCGTTGGCGATAAACCCTGCCTTGGAGGTGGCCGGCAGCCAATAGTAATTGTTTTTGAGCACCATCAGGAGCTCTCCGGCCGCGATTTCGCCCTCATGGCCGAAAATCCGCGCCCGGATCTCGTTGTTGAACATATTGGCCCGTTTGTTGGAGCGGGTGATGAACACGATCTCTTCCCTTTCCCGTCTGCCGTATTCGTTCTGCAGCACTTCTTCCAGATCTTCGCCGTTTAAACGGGCAAGGTCTTTCCTGAATACGGACTGCCGCAGGTTGAACAGCGGCAAACCGATATTCCCGTCGGCGATACGGCGGCGGAGTGCGGTGGCGTTATCCAATACCGACGAATCTTTTGCCTGACGGAGCACCTCTTCCAGACGGAAAAACATAAATTCGAACGGGAAGGCCGACCGTAGATAATCGGGTTCCAAGGCCGGGCTGTAGGGGGAACCTACGGGCGGCAGCTGCGCCGTATCGCCTGAAAGCAATACGCGGCATCGGTAGCCGGTGCCCACATAGCGGAAAAGGTCGTCCAGGAGCGATGCTTCCTCTCCCAACATGGAGGCTTCGTCCACGATGTAGAGCGTGTTGCGGGAACGGTTGTGGCGCAGGGTTGTCCTTACCTGTCCTTCTTCGGAGGCCTGGGAGTAGTAAATCTGCTTGTGGATCGTATAGGCGGGGGCTCCCGCATGGGCGGCCAGAACCTTTGCCGCCCGTCCTGTGGGCGCCAGCAATACGGGAGTGATGTTGAGGTGGGGCAAGGCTTTCACCAGAGCCCCGATAACCGAGGTCTTGCCCGTTCCCGCATAGCCCTGCAAAACAAAACCCACCTCCAACCGGAAACTGATGATGAAGGCGCTGAGCGCTTTCACCAGTTCCCTTTGGCCGCAGGTGGGCGAGAAAGGCAGGTAGGAGAGAATAAGGTTTTCTATTTCGCGCGTGCCAAATTTTCCTGCCATTTCCACGCGCTCGATGTCATTTGGTCAAGGTCCCGACAGGCTTTCCATCCCAACAGCCGGGAGGCTTTGGACGTATCGGCCCAGATTTGGGTGATGTCGCCTTGGCGGCGTTCTTTTATTTCGTAGTTCACTTTTTTGCCGGTGGCCCGTTCAAAACTTTGAATCACTTCCAGCACCGAATATCCGCGGCCCGTTCCCACGTTGAAGAAATCCATGCCCGAAAAACCGGGTTTGCCGAGGTATTCCATGGCCGCCACATGGGCTTCGGCCAGGTCGCTTACATGGATGTAGTCGCGCACGGGAGTGCCGTCGGGTGTGGGGTAGTCGTGGCCGAACACCTGCAAGGCCGGGCGTAGACCGGCCACAGACTGCGTGATATACGGCATCAGATTGGCCGGAACACCGTTGGGAAGTTCTCCTATGAGGGCCGATTCGTGTGCGCCGATAGGATTGAAATAACGCAAGGCAAGGAATTTCCACTCCTGGGAGGCTTTTACCGTGTCCGAAAGGATATCCTCGCAGATGCGTTTGGTATTGCCGTAAGGACTCATGGCCTCCAGGCGCGGCGTATCTTCGGTTACCGGCAGTCTTTCGGGCTGCCCGTACACGGTGCAGGAGGAAGAGAAGACCAATTTCCTGCATCCCACGGCTTCCATGCCTTCCAATACATACAGCAGGGCGTCGATATTGTTGCGGTAATAATGCAGCGGCTTGTGTACGGATTCGTTCACGGCTTTGGCGGCCGCGAAATGAATTACCGCACCGGCGTCGGCGTGGATGTTGAAAAAGCGCAGGCAGGCCGTTCTGTCGCTTAAATCCAACACCTCCAGTACGGGCGTTTCTCCCGTTATCCTGCCGATACGGTCGGCCACCGAGGCGGAGGAATTGGAAAGGTTGTCGGCAATCACCACCTCGTAGCCCCGTTGCTGCAATTCCACCACGGTATGGGAACCGATGTATCCCAGACCGCCGGTCACGATGATTTTTTTGGGCTTGGCCATGGGACTTTAGAAAGTTTTGTTTACCGGTACGTCGGGCAAGCCGAGTTTTTTCTTAACCAAAGACATTACGTCGTTGGATTCCGAACCGGCAAAAAGAGTGGCGTTGCTTGAATCGAGGATGTAGGCGAACTTTCCCTCACGCGCCACGGCTTCGATGGCGTTCTTCACTTTTTCCGAGATAGGTTCGAGCAGTTCGTTGGTACGTTGCTTGTAATCTTCTTCCGCCTGTTGCATGAATTCCTGGATACGCACTTGCATATCGTTGATTTCCTTTGCTTTTGTTTGCTTAATCAAATCCGACCACTGGCTCTGGTTGTTTTGAAATTCGGCGTATTTGTTCTGAAATTCGGCCTGCATGGTGGCGATGTTGTCTTCCAGTTCCTTGCCGTAAGTCTGCAACTGGCGTTGTATCGAATCCATTTCGGGCATCATCTGCATCAACTCCATCGTGTTGACGTGTCCCATTTTTCCTTGTGCCTTCACACTGCCGCTGAATCCCGACAACATCAACACCGCTGTCAGGGCTACCAAAATCTGTTTCATCTCTCTATTAAAAATTAAAGCCTTCAGGCTAAGTTAACAATGAATTACGCAAGGCCCGCTATTCGGTCTTGCCGCTGTTGATCGTTCCCGGCTCGTAACCCATGTCTTTGAGTACATCGTTGCTGATGTCGTTGCGCGGGTCGGCATACATGATGCCGGTGTTGTCGGCACGGTCGAAAACGAATACGAACTGTTTCTGTTTGGCGCGTTTTTCTATGGCCGTATAAATCTTGTCCTGTATGGGTTGGATAAGCTCCTGACGGCGTTTGTAAAGGTCGCCGTCAACGCCGAATCTTTTCTTCTGCAAGTCTTTGGCAGCCTTCTCTTTGGTCACGATTTCGTTCTCGCGGCGGTTTTTCATGTCTTGCGTCAGCAGGGGCGCGTCATTTTGAAACTGTTTGTAGAGGGCATCGATTTCGGCAAACTTGGATTCGATTTCCTTCTGCCATTCTATCGAAAGCTTGTCTATTTCTTCCTGCGCGTTCACAAATTCGGGTATATTCTGCAAAATATACTCGGTGTTGACGTAAGCGTATTTCTGCGCATGGGCGGACAATCCCAACGCAAGCGCAAAAACAATGGCCAATGCAATCTTTTTCATATTGTCTCCTTTCTTGGAGCGGAACCCCGCCCCGATTAAAATCAAACTCCCTTTTCCCTGCAAATAGTATGCCGAACTTCTACCAATCAAGCGACTGATTGATAGAGAAGTGGAAATGACTGCCGTTTGCCGATGCATTGCCCGGCACTTCGTCGAATCCGTATCCCCAGTCCAGACCGAACATCCCCATGGCGGAGAGGAAGAGCCGCACGCCCACACCGGCCGACTTATACACCTGGAACGGGTTGAGGTCGTTGGCGTTCGACCAGCTGTTGCCGGCTTCGAAGAAGGCAAGCGCATATACCGTGGCCACGGGTGAAGTGGAGAAAGGATAACGGAGTTCAAGGGTGATTTTGTCGTAAGCCGTGGCACCGGCTGCCGGCGAGAGCGAATTGTTCGAATAGCCGCGCATGCCGATCAGCTCGCGTCCGTCAAGTCCGAAACCCGTCAGCCCGTCGCCGCCGAGATAAAAGCGTTCGAATATGGGGTAGCCTGTTTTTCGGGTGTAGTAACTCATATAGCCCACCCGGATACGGGCATTCACCACCAGTTTGGCCACAGGGTTGAAATACCAGCCTGCCTTGAACGATATCTTGTAGTATTCCAGCCATTTGTATCTGTCTTCAGGGTTCGAGCTCTTGTAGAGCTTGCTTCCCAATGCCGTGTAAGGCGGCGTGAGTTCGAATCCGAGCGCCAGCGAGGAGCCGCTCATGGGGAACATGGCTCCGTCGAGGTTTTGCCGTTGGATGGTAAGGTTATAGCGGAAGTTGTTGGAAACGCCGTCCGTTACGCCGTTGTCCATGTTGTAGTTTCTCATCCGGTAGCGTTCATATCCCAGCGACTGGTAGAGGGTAAAGAAGTCGTCGGGCCATTTGAGCCGCTGCCCCAGACCGATGGAGGCGCCGTCTACAATAAGTTTTCCGTAGTTGGCGTCGTTTTTCGACAAACCGTTGGATTGTTCGGAATGGTTGTACGACACGCTGAATGCAAGCGGTTTCTTGCCCCCCAGCCACGGTTCGGTGAAGGAAGTGGCGATAGACCAGTAATAGGTGCCGTTCGACTGGGCGCGGATGCTGAGTTGTTGTCCGTCGCCGGAGGGAAGCGGTTTCCAACGGTCTAACTTAAAGAGATTGCGTAAAGAAAAATTGTTGAAGGAAAGCCCGATGGTGCCCACCACCATACCGCCGCCGAAACCACCGGAAAGTTCCAGCTGGTCGGAACCCACTTCCTCGAAACTGTAGAGCATGTCGGTTGTGCCGTCGGCCACATTGGGGATAGGCTGAGGATTGATGGATTCATCGTTGAAATAACGCAATTGGCGCAAGGTGTTCACCGAATTGATGATTTCGGTACGGCTGAAAAGCTGGCCGGGAATGGTGCGCAGCTCACGCAGAATCACATGGTCGTTGGTGCGGGTGTTGCCCGAGAGGCGTATTTCGTTGAAACGGGCCTGGATTCCTTCCGAGATACGTATTTCGATATCCACCGTATCGCCGTACACCTGCGTTTCCACCGGAACGGTCTGGCAAAACAGGTATCCGTTGTCGAAATACAGCGAATTGATATCGGCTCCGTTGGGGTTCATCATCAGATTGGTGGTGAACTTTTCTTCGTTGTAAAGTTCTCCTTTCCGGATATTCATCACGGCCGCCAACTGGTCGGAGGTGTATCGTTCGTTGCCTACGAAAGTGATGTTGCCGAAATAATAGGGATCGCCTTCGTACACCCTTACCTTGAGCCCGATACGCTTGGAATTGATTACATACAGGGAGTCGCCCAATACCCTGAAATCGCGGAACCCCTCTTTGTTGTAGGCTTTTGAGAGCGATTTCAGATCTTCCTGAAACGAAGAGGGCACGTATTTCGACTTTTTCCAGAAACGCAAGGGCGAAACCTGTTTGGTGTTCTTCATCACCCTCCGCAAACGTTTGTCGGAGAACGCCAGATTCTGTTTGTTGCCCACCTTGCGGAAACCGCGCGATACTTTCTGCCAGAAGTCCAGATTGGTGGCCTGAGGCGTGATGGCGTCGTTTCCTTCGAAGTCTATCTTCTCAATCTTCACCCTGTCCCCCTTGTCGGCCTTCACCAGCAGGATAATTCCGTTCGCGCCTATCGTATCGGCTTTCCGTATCATTTCCACCTGGGCGTTGAGATAGGATTTGTCCAGAAACTCATCCTTCACTTTCTTTTCGATCTGCCCGATCTTGTAGTCGGTAAGCAGGTCGCCCGCTTTCACCTTTACCTCGTCGTTAATCTTGTTCACAATTGATTTGGGTACGCCTTCGTAAACGATACCGGACAGGCGGGGCCGTTCTTTAAGATTGATGTTGAGGTATATACGATCTCCTTCGATTTGGGTGGCAGTGATGGATATATCTTCGAAAAGTCCTTGTTTCCACAGGTTGTCGAGCGCGTTGGCCGTGGCATCGCCCGGAATCTTGATGCGTTTTCCCGGTGTAAGACCCGAAAGATGAATCAAGGCCCGGTCGTCCAGGTAACTCACCCCGCTCACGGTAACGTCGGCAATCTGGTATTCACGCACATAGGTGTAAGAAATCACATCCTCCTGTGCGAAAAGAGGCGAAAACGAAAAAAGCAGACCCATTGCGGCATATAGCGCAATACGTATCGTTCCTACATGCTTTCTCAGGTTCTCTGTCACGCTTTTTCCGAATTAAGGGTTGTGTCGGCAATCCTGCCGAAGCGGCGTTCCCGGCCCTGAAAGTCGGCAATGGCCTCGTAAAACATTTCTTCCGTAAAATCGGGCCAGAGCACGGGCGAAAAGAACAGTTCGGAATAGGCTATCTGCCAAAGCAGAAAATTGCTGATGCGGTGCTCGCCGCTGGTGCGGATCAGCAGGTCCGGATCCGGCATGAAGGCGGTCTTCAGGGATTCGTTTATCTTGCCGGCATCGATCGCTTCGGGCGAGAGGCTGCCGTTCTTCACGCGCAGGGCGAGGTCCTTCATCGCTTCGGTGATTTCCCAGCGGGAACTGTAGCTCAAAGCCAACACCAAGTCCATACGGTTGTTGGCCGCCGTTTGATCCAATGCCTGCCGCATGGCCTGTTGCACTTCGGGGCTGAAATCGCCGGTATTGCCTATCACCCGCAAACGGATGCCGTTTTGCATAAACAGCGGCATTTCATTTTGCAGGCAAGAAACCAACAGCCCCATCAGGGAGGATATTTCTTCTTGGGGACGCCCCCAGTTTTCGGTGGAGAAGGCATAGAGGGTAAGATAGCGGACTCCGATTCTGCAAGCGGCCTCCGTAATGCGCCGCACGGTTTTTACCCCTTCCAGATGACCTTGCGCCCGTGCAAGATTCCGGGCCTGTGCCCAACGTCCGTTACCGTCCATGATAACGGCCACGTGTGCGGGAACCTTGTCCGGTTGTATTGCCTGTAAAAAACTCATGGGCTTCTATCTTCTCTTTTTGACAGCCTTCTGATTATAGGCGGGGCAGGGAATGTCCCGGCCGCCAAGGCGGATGGAAACGGTAAGCATGGCAAAAGAATACCAGTCGAAATAAGATTTGTCGCCCCGTTGCGCGCCTACGGCATGGTAGGTGCCCGAGGGATCGGCAAAATAGGCGGCTTCCGGTCCGTATTCGGAAAGCAGACGGCCCGGATCGGCGTAGCTTCCGCCCACATCGTCCAGATAATCGGTGAAGGTAAGGCGCATCATCCATTCCAGCCCCAGGGCGACGTGACGCGAAACGCTCACTTTAAAGCCGATACCGAAAGGAATGGCGAACTGCGCCATCGAATATTCCTTTTTGTCGTAGTCGGACAGCCCCTGGCCTTCGGTGTGCAGCGGCCGCAAGGCTACCCAGCGGGAATCGCCTGTAACGGGGTCGAAATATTGTCCGTAAGGATTTGAAAAGCACAAGGCGGCACCCAAGGCCAGATAGGGTGTGAAGCGGTGCTGTTTGCTGCCGGTAAAGAAATTTACGAAATTAATCTCGAGCAGGGCCGAGATATCCACCAGATCGTTGCGGAAATTGAGGTTGCGGGGATTGTCGAAGTCTTTGTCGGAGGCCGTGATGCGGCCGTAACTGCCTGCGAAACGGAAAGCCAGACGGGTGTCGATGTTGTAGCGGTAGAAAAGGCTTCCGGCCACACGCGTATTGTAGAAGACCTTTTTAGGATTGATATCGCCCAGATAAAACGAGCCGCCCACGCCGAAACCCACTTCCGAACGTTGAGCCTGCAACCCGTTTCCCGATAGGAAAAACACCGCCCCCAAAAACATCATGAACCCTAATCCGGTTCGGCCTATTCCGCGCATAATACCATAGAAAAAACGGGCAAATATAACGAAAATCCCGTACTTGTCCTATTCGTGTTTGTGGCGGATATCGGCCCCCCACATCAGCTTTTCGCGGATGGCGTCGAAAAAGTTGCGTTCCGGCGGATAGATCGTGATGAACTTGAAGCCGGCCTTTCTGATTTTGAGACTGAACGGTCCTTGCAGTTCGATAAGCGAAGAATCGAGCATCAGCCGGCAGTCCTGATTCTCCCTCACCTTTACCATCACCTCCTGATAGCCTTCCACCACGATAGGCCGTACGGTAAGCGTATGGGAGGCGATGGGCGTAATGAGCATATTGTCGGCCGAGGGAATCAGGATGGGGCCTCCGCAACTGAGAGAGTAGGCGGTGGAACCCGTGGGGGTTGAAAACAGCACGCCGTCGCCGTAATAGGTGTTCATGAAAGAACCGTCCACAAACACATCGAGCAGCAGCAGCGACTGCGTGCTGTTTTTGTAAAGCGTAACTTCGTTGAGCGCATACGGAAAATCGGTGGGCAGGCGGTTTTCCTGCATGCCGCAGAAATCAAATTCATCCACTTCCAGCACCAGACGGTTTTCCCTTCTGAAATGGTCGAAAAATCCGGGACGGAGCATGGTCCGGATACTGTCGGCGTTGAGCGCGTTGAGAAAGCCCAGACGCCCGAAATGGATACCCAGAACCGGAATGCCTGAATCCTGCACCAAGCGCAGGGTATCCAGCATCGTGCCGTCGCCGCCCAGGCAAACCAGCAGAGAAACATAGTCGGGCAGCACATCGCCGAATATCTTTTCGGGGTCAGACAGGTAGCGTGCCACCAAAGAGGGAAAGTCGGTCTTGATTCTTTCCGCCAGATCCGTGGCAAACCAGAAAGAAACCTCTTCCTTTTCGCCCCAGGCTTTCTCCAAGGCGGAAAGAAGCTCTTCGAACAGGCTCACCTGCACCAGTTTGACCGCTTTTCCATAAACGGCGATTCTTTTCATCTTAGCGTTTTATGAGTTTTACGATGCCGTAGTTGGCTTCGCTTTCGATACGCACCAGATAGATGCCCGGCTGAAGGCCCTGCAGGGAAACTTCCGCTTCATTGCCCAGACCGTCCAGATCGAGCCGGCGCAACACTCTTCCCTGCAAGTCGGAAAGGATCAGCCTTTCGGCATTTTCCGGAAAATGAACCCGAACACGGTCTGCGGCCGGGTTGGGACGCAGGCTTATTTCTTGATGCGCGTACATGCGGTTGGCCGTGTTGCTTTCCAAACGTAGGTCCTTGATATGCAAGACACCCCCTTCGGGCAGGGAAATACCCTCAAAACCCAACGCATATACGCCGGGAGCCGCAATACTGAAGCTCTTTTCCTTGGTTTCGCTGCCGGTAAGCTGCACCGTTTCGATTTCGGCCGCTTCCTGTACCGTATTGTGGCCGTAGTGCAACAGGCTTACTCTAAGGCTGCCGCCAACGGCCTGAGTGGCATCGCCCACATAATGCAGTTTATATTGGCCGGCTTCTTCCACTTCGAAGCAAGCCGTCATGCGGGCCTGTCCCACAATACTCATGTCTTCTGCCGCAAACGGCATGGAGGCCGGTTCGGCTACGGTGAACGTGCAGGCAACCGTGTCGTCGGTGCGGTTCACTTCGTGGGGGAAAGCCAGCCATACCTGCACCTGATGCTCGCCGCCCGAAAACATCGGCATCTCGATCTGATGGGTGAACGTTGCCCCCGATGCGATGTTTTTGCTGAAGCTTATATCCTGAGGCTCGGAATCGTCATAGCGCACGAAGAGCGGTATTTCTTCGTCCATGGCGGATCCGCCGGTGGTGATGCTGAACGTGAAGCGGCCCACCGCCATCGTGTCGCATTCGGAAAGTATGCCGTTCACCACCGGGTTGCCGAGCGAATAGCTGGTGTATTCCGACTGGGTGCTGTCCATTATCGAGAAATCGTCGATATACAGTGCCGGGGATTGCGCTGTCAGAGAAGCCTTGATACCGATGAACACATTGCCCTCTTCGGGAAAACGCACAAAAGCCTCGCAATAGGTATAATCGCTTTCCGTTATGTTGTCAAAGCCTTGCATGTATTGCCGGAAGCCGGTAAGGTCGTAGCGGTTGTATTCGTAATAGATCCCGATGCTGTCTTTTTGGGCTGCCGATGCAGCATCGCGTTTATAGAAGAAGGAAATCCGGTAGGTTTTGCCTTGCTGCACTTTCAGCAAGGGCGTAACCGCATAGTCGTTCACGGCGGTGTTCCCCCCGCATTTCAAGGCCCATTCGCCCGAGTGTGCCGAAGCCGTGCCGTGCGTCAGGTTCCATACCGAACGGGAAGCGGGATACACCTGCCATTTTGCCCAGGAGGCTTCCGAAAATTCTTCCACAAAAGGCAGCTCGGCGGCAATGAACTTGGTTACCTTTACGCGTATGGTGTCGATGGGGTCGCTGGAGCCGGCCGTTTCCACCCAGAACTTAACTTCCTGATCGCCGGTGGCGTTGAAGCTTGCTCTGGTCTGGAAAGAGTAGGAATCCGCATCTTGGGCGGCAATTCCGGTGGTGGCGGGTTCCCGGCATATTCCGGTCTCGTCTATCTGGTAGCAGTAGGTGATCCGTTCTTTCGCCATGGTTACCCATGCGTGGTTTCTCACCGTCATGGTCAGCCCCACGGATTGGCCTAAAGCGGCCTCATAGGGCACAGAGGCCGAGGTGGCCTGAACCGAGTTGCGTTCGGAAGAAGAAAGGGAGATATTGTCGATATAAAGCGTGAAGTTGGCTTCGGCCTCGTTTTCCTGAAATGTTCCGGCATCCGGTTTCACTTCGGTTGTATTGCGGATGGCCACCATGTACAGCCCGCTTTCCTCCACCTTGAAAACACGGCGTACCGTGTCGTAGTTTTGCCGGCTCACGGTCATTTGCCATTTCAAGCCCGTCTGTTCGTCGAAATCCAGATCGTAGCCCGGTGCGTCCTGCCCTACGTAAACCTCCAGAGAACCGGATTTCGAACTGATCATTCTGGCCTGGAAGATAAGATAATAGTCGGTGCCGGCTTCCAAAAGGAAAGGTTTGAGCACGATCCAGTCGTTGGTTTTTCCCGAAACGCCCGGAGAACGCAGGGAATAGGTGCTGTTGTTGAAGCCCGTACGATTGTTGTCCACTTCCCAATTTCCTGTTTTCCCGTATTCGAGGTTGCCGTCCTGATCCACCAAGTCCATAAGGTTGCGGGTGTTGTTTGTGGCCTGATCGAGGGTGGCGGCTTCAAAGTCGCAGAAGAAATCCATCGGGTTGGTTTCCGCTTCTTTTATCGAAAGCCGCGTCAGTTGCAGGCCGCCTTCGGAAAACGGACCGTTGGAAAGGAAAGCCAGCGCGCGGTTTTGCTTGGAGCGGGAATGGTAATAGAGAACGATGTTGCGTTCACCCTTGTCGTCGAAACGTTCGCAGCTCCAGATTTTGTTTCGGGAAGCGGCGGCCGTTACGGAGGTGCGGTCAACACCGTTGCACATCAGGAGCGAAAGCGATTTGTCTCCCATCTGTTTGCCTTCGGGCAGTACGGCTTTGTAGGCAAACTCGATTCGGTAAATCTTATCGGCATCCATCTGCATGAGCGGGCTTACTATATAATCGTTGTTCCGGACTTCGTTTTCTTTTTCCGTAGAAGTGTAGGGATAGGCATAACCGTTTTCTTCAACGAAATTCCAGGAAGGAGAGGTGTAGACGGAATCGCTGTATGCCGTCCAGCCGTATCGGGCCTGTCCGTAAAAATTGAAAGTGGCCGGAAGGGAAGCCAACGCGTTCTGTCCGGCCCGTACGTAGTAAAAAGCCGAAGTGTCGTTTGACTTTTTCTGATCTTGGTCGGATTCTATCCAAAAGCGGATCCGGTGGTCGCCTTGGCTCAGATCGGGATAGTTGCCGAACGTGATGGCGCGGATCTGGCCGCTTTCCATGTTCATGTCGCTGAAATTCTGCCGCACGGCCGGATTGTCGTCCACCTGATAGGCGGCCGTGAAATCGTTTACCGTAGTCGCACCCGCATTGCGGACGAAAGCGGAAAACGGCAGCACGCCCGCATCGGGAGCCGAATAGGGGCTTTTTATCTGGCCGGCAGCCATGTCCATGCCCTCGTTCTTTTCCACTTTCAGGCTTGTGATGTAGAATTCCGGCGTGGCCTTAGACAAGGATTTGGCGGCATGCGCCACATGGAAAGAAAAGCGGTAGTTGCCGCTTTGCGGAATCTGTTCGGCCGAAACGGTATAGGAGTAGGAGGAAATGCCTGTATGCAGATCGGCGGGCACATGGGTTTTGAGCAAAACGCTTACCGTCTTTCCGTTGTCTGTGATTTGCGGTTGCTGTACAGACAGTACGAAAGACGACGGAAAGAGGGGCTCTCCATCGTCATCGGCGGCGGTGAGTCTCACCACCAGATTGTCTCCGTCAAGCATCTGGCCTTCAGCCACCGAGTAGGAAACGGTGAGGATGTAGGAAGCGGATGCGCTTTTTTCCAGACTGAAGCAAGGGGTGAAGGCTGAGGGGACGAATTCGTCGTTTCTCTTCTGGAAACGCGGGGCAAGTCCGGAAAGGTCCGGTTGCGTGCCGAAAGACCAGCTGGAACTGGTCTGCCGGGTGGTGAAGTCGGCGGCGAAACTATAAAATTTCCACGCATCGTTATGGGTGCCGGGGGCATCCGTTGTACCGAACTCGGCCTGATAAGGGAAAGTGTTTACCGGCACAGTCTGCGCTTCCGCCGGCCGGCAGAACAATACGGAAAAGCACAGGACAAACAAGGCTTTTACACGAAAAGTTTTCATCTCCGCTATGTATTTTTCAAGGTTAATTTATGAAAGAAGAGTTTTTTACAAGCCACAAAGGTAATAAATCGTAATTATCCCGCTTTCCAAAATATATTTATTTTTGCGGCCTCAAAAATCTCAATACACACTAAATGGTTGATTGAAAAATGAAAACACTACACAGACTTTGTTTTTCGGCAGTGCTTTCACTGGTTTTGATTACGGTGACAAAGGCCGAAGAGGCGGCGGGAAAAGATTCGGTAAGCCGCTGGACGTTCGATTTTGCAGGCGGCCTCAACTTTGCGCAGGCTGCCTTGGTGAATTGGTCGGCAGGGGGCGAAAGTTCGCTTTCGGGCAACGGGAAACTGGATATGAAACTGGTGTACCTATATAAAGGGCACAAGTGGGAATCCAACCTTAAAACCGAATACGGTCTGGTTTACAACAAAACCAACGGTCTCAACAAAACGGTGGACAACCTGCTCTTATCCACCCGCTACGGTTACGCCATCGCCCAGAGCGATTTCTACGCCACCGCTTTTGCCAGTTTGGAAACCCAATACGACCTTGGGTTCGAGAAAGCCGACGACCGCAAGCGTTGGCGCCAGAAAGAAGAGGGTGTCAACTATATTTCCGCCATTTTCGCCCCGGGTTATCTCAACACCTCCGTCGGGGTGGAATACAAGTACAAAACGCTTGTTTCGGTGTATCTGGCTCCGCTTGCGGGGCGCACCACCTTTGTAATGGATGATTTTCTCTCGCGAAAAGGCGCGTTCGGTGTGGATTCGGGCCGCCATGTGCTTTTCGAACTGGGGATGTCGCTGAGCGCAAGTCTCAACTGGAACTTCTGGAACAATATGTATCTCAAATCGGATGCCGTTTTCTTTACGCCCTACAACAAAGACTTCGGCAACATCGTGGTGGATTGGAGCGTGGGGCTCGAAATGGCGGTAAACCGCTTCTTTACCGCCGCGATAGGCTTCAACCTCAAATACGACGATAAAGTAAAGACAGTAAATAAAGACGGAACCGTAGGCGGTCCTAAGGTACAGTTCAGGGAGATGCTTACCATCGGCATCGGCTACACGTTTCAGCAGGTATCCAAGAAACGTTCCGCACTGTAAGCCCTTTTCTGAAAAGGCTTCAAGGCCGTTCGCCCGGCGGGCGAACGGCCTTTTTGTTTAGATTGTCCCCCTTTTTAGGACTCGCGTAATATACACAACCAAAATGAATTTCACAACACCTAGAATTTTTTTTTGAAAATAAATATTAACATTTTTTGCCGAAAGAGTTAAAATGAGTACCTTAGCAGTTTGTAAAAAGATGAAAACCTCTTTTGGTTTATTGGTAAGAATTTATAAACAAATGTGTTATGAAAATAAGTAGCCTTTCAATGCGCGCGCTTCGTGCGCTCAGCCTTGTGTGCATCGTGGGTTTGTCTCTGTTTGCACATGTATCGGCCAACAACATCCGGATTATCGGCAAGCCGATATTGGATAAACAGGATACGGTTAAGAAAACCATTCTGATCAAGTTCGATATCGCGTGGGACAACAGTTGGAAAACCACCAAGCCGGCTAATCATGACGCGGCTTGGATTTTCGTGAAGTGCTGGGATGGAGAAGCCTGGAATCATGTCTATTTGGATAAGGATGGTACGGTGGCAGGCAGCACCACGGCGGCAGATGCAGTGAACAAGGGTACCGCTTACTATGTTTCTGACCGTGAAGGTAAGAATACCAAGCAAAAGATGGTGTTGGAGCCGGGTTATTCCTATGCTTGGAAACAATGGCATGTGGATCCTGAAGAAGATTCGGTGCAGTGTATAGTGGGGTATTTTCTTTATCGGGAAACTTACGGTGCCGGGCATGTGGTGGTGCCGGGCGTTACGTTTAAGTGGAACTATGGCACACAGGGTTTTGTGGATGGCGATGACCTGGTGGTAAAGGTATTTGCCATAGAAATGGTGTATGTGCCCCAAGGTGCTTATTATTTGGGCGGTAAGGGTACAGCGGCTTGGCAGGTTGGGTCTTTTACCACAAATGGGGCCACGTTCGGAACGCCTATGGTGGTAACCTCGGAAAGTGAAATTACGGTGGCGAACGAAACTTCTGCCGGTACACTTTGGGCTGCCAACAATTATATAGTGGCGGGTAAGATTCCCGATTCCTTTCCTAAGGGGTATCAGGCTTTCTATATCATGAAATACGAAATGACGCAGGAGGCTTATTGCGAGTTTCTGAACACACTGAACCAAGGACAACAAAACGGACGCATAGAAGGAACTTTGGCCGCATTAGCAGTGAATACATGGGCGTGGGGAAGTGATGTATCAATGTATAGAAATTGTATTAGAGTACAACAAGCCGCTCCGGTGGCAATATTTGGTTGTGACGCCAATAACAATCATAAATACAATGAAACCGATGAGATATGCTACGATAAGGGGTCCGATACTACGGGAAAATGCTTTGGCAGAACCCTAACGCGAAATATAGACGGGCAGGATTTGGCGGTTAATTTTGTGTCGATGTACGACCTTTTAGCCTATGCTGAATTTTCGGGTCTGCGCCCTATGACCGAACTGGAATATGAAAAGGCCTGCCGGGGTCCGCGTGAACCGGTAAATGATGAATATGCATGGGGAAGCGTTACGAAAGTTTTGTTTGCGTATGCATTTCATACAGCGGCAGGTGCCTATTATTCTTTCCGTAATCAAGCGGATGTCTTTTTGGATCCTAATACGGGAACGGAAAGAACAGGAGATAGCTACAATGTAGGGGTTTCTCATGGATATACCTGGGCTAACGACTGGTGGAATAGGTGGCAGTATTATTATCCTGCGCCATTACGGGTGGGGATTTTTGCAGATTCCACTTCCACCCGTGCCGCTTCGGGCGCCACCTACTGGGGGGTAATGAATATGAGCGACAATGTGGCGGAGATGTGTATTTCGGCTTACAATACTGTGGGACGGGCATTTGAGGGTGTGCACGGTTGCGGTCAGGTGGATGGGAACGGCAATGCCATCAATACAGGATGGCATATTTCTAATGCTGCCAATTATTATATCACGAGGGGAATGACTTTTTATTATTGGGGAGGACTCGTAAGAGGAGGAGGAGATCGCATAAATGTGCCTGAATTTTGGTATGGGGGTACCACAACTGATCATGAGTGGTTTTGGACAGGCATGACATCCTCTCGTGCTAGGGCTACGCATGGAATAGTGGGGACTAACAGAAATTATACGGTAAGCGGCGATGTTCTTCGTGGCATCCGATGTGTACGTACAGATAAAGCCTCGCGATAAATTCTTGGTAAACAGAAAAATGACGACAGAGTGCGTTTGCCTGCAAGCCGTACTCTGTCGTTAATGTTGTTTTAAGGAATAGTAAATTTAAAACGGTAACCTTGGGACGCTTTACTAATTTCCTGATAGGCGGATGTTTGCTTCTGTGCGTTTTTACGGCAAAGGGCAACAATATCCAGATAAGCACGGTGTCGGTAGAAGACCGCGACACGGTAGCCGGCACGGCTTATATCCGTTTTACGCTTTCCTGGGATCATTCCTGGAAAGATCAGACGCATCGCAACTGGGATGCGGCTTGGGTTTTCCTTAAATGTTATCATTCCGAAAGCCGTTTGTGGCAACCGGTGTATCTTACACCGGCCGAAGGACGCCCGGTGGCGACCGGCGGCGGATCGTTTATGGCCAAACCGCACGGCATAGGCGGCGCGAATGTGCCTATGTGGTCGGAATTCGGCACCTCTCAGACCGATTTCGGCCTCAAGACTTCGGGCGTGTTCATTTACCGCAAGGATGTTGGCAACGGCAGCAACTTTATCGAAGATATCAGTTTGCAATTCAATTATCGCGAACACGATTATCTGGATGATGATTTGATACAGGTATCGGTATATGCCATAGAAATGGTGTATGTACCGGCCTCTTCTTATTTTATCGGAGACGGTACTTCCGAGAACGCCCTCTATATGGATGGGAAGAACCTTATCATCAAAACCGATGTACCCACAGGCCAACAGGCCTTGATGGGCAAGGTAACCGGAGAAAAGGGCGTTACCTATCAGGGTACGGCTGTGCCCGATACTTTCCCCAAGGGTTATAATGCAGTGTATATGATGAAATACGAGATAACCCAGCATGGGTATGCCGATTTTCTCAATACGCTTACGCCCACGCAGCAGGCTTCGCGTACCTCCGTTTCTCCTTACGCGGCCAAGGGAACCTTGGCATTCAATGCGGCGCCCTACACTTCCAATTTCTTGCAATACCGCAACTACATCCGTATCCGTATGCCGGCCGAGGCGGCGGGAGAGTATCCCGAACGTGGAGCGGTGTACGGTCATAGCATCAGCGGCGGCAACACCGACGAACAATGGGAAATGGAGAACAACGGGGGCAATATCGCCTGCAATTTCCTCAATTGGGACGACGGCTTGGCCTATCTCGACTGGGCTTGTCTTCGCCCCATGACCGAAATGGAATTCGAAAAAGCCTGTCGGGGCATATTGTTCTTGCGTCGGGGAATGGCCTGGGGCTATCAATACGGGATATCGGCCAACGCCAAGGGTTTCAAAGATGCCGGTCTGCCCACAGAAGTGGCTGTGGATACGAGCGCTTGCTATTTGGAAATAGGAAAAGCCCCTTGGGTAATGCGGGTGGGTGCCTTTGCCAAAGATTCCACCTCGCGCGACCGGGCCGGTGCCACCTATTATGGCATTCTGAATATGAGCGACAACCTTTGGGAGCGTTGTATCAATGTAAGTACCGAGGCCGGCCGCTCTTTTATTCCCAAGGATGGCGACGGGGTGCTTGACGACAGCGGCTACGCGCAGGTAGATGATTTCACCACGGGCGTGCTTTGCTGGCCCGATGAAACGGGTGGCGGATTCCGGGGCTTCCAGATTTCCTACCGCAAATATGCCGAAGCCATACAAACGGTGGCCAACGAAGGCAAGCGCAATCCTTGGTCGGGTTTCCGGGGATGCCGTTACCCGCCGGCCGAAACAAAATTTAATTTGGATTTATAGTGTTCGGCATCCTCCGGGGAAGCCGAATGGATATAAAAAATTGAGGTTTTGAAAACTTCGGGAAGAAACATACGGAACATCATAATAGCGGGTTTGTTATTGGCCGGCGTTGTTGTCGGTAGTGCCGCTGTGGCAAGGCTTTCGGTTTTGCATTCCGAGACGGAAAGCGTGGCTTCAGAAGCTTCGCTTTCCCTTGTGTTGCCTCATTTACCTGTAGTGGCGCCCGAACCTGAAAGTCCTCTATTCGAAGAAATAATCCTGAATGATCCCCTGCTTTATCCGCAGGAGATGGAAGAGGCACCCGAATTTCCCCTTGATATTTTTCCGGGAGCTGAATCGGCCACTACGGCAGGTTGGGATCCCGATGAAGACATGGATCTGGCTCCTTTCCGTCTGGCCAACCGAGTGCAATGGACGGCTCAAAGTCGGGTCAATGGCGGTGCTGGCGCCGCCTGGGCCGTAAGTGCCTCTACCAAACCGGCCACTCCTTTTATAGGAGGTATGGCCGACGGTATGGCAAAAACAGCCAACGATATAGTACCTGTTCCGGCTTATCATGGCGGTATGGGCGATGGGCATTCCGCATCGGCTATGCCTATTATCTATAGTTCGGTATATCTGGGCGGTCTGGCCGATGGGCACTCCACTGCTTCCATGCCCATCATCTATAGTTCTGTGTATCTGGGCGGTTTGGGCGACGGACACGCCACGGCATCCATGCCGATCGTTTACACGCCTGTTTTCTTGGGAGGCTTCGGTGACGGACATTCCACGGCTTCGATGCCGATGATATACAGTTCGGTATATTTGGGGGGCTTGGGCGATGGCCATCATACGTCTGCCATGCCGAATCCGCCTTCGGTGGCCTATTTGGGAGGCTTGGGCGATGGACACAGCATGGCCGCAATGCCTGAAGTGCCTTCTCCGCAATTCTTGGGTGGTATTGCCGATGGTCATCATGCGTCATCCATGCCCAATCGTCCGGGACCTCCCTTTGTAGGGGGTATCGGCGACGGTCATCATACCGGAGTTATGCCCATCGTTCCCTTGCCCAACTACTTGGGCGGTATCGGCGACGGTCATTTCTCCGTGGAAATGGACAAACCCAAGCCGTGGCCGTATATGGGCGGTATAGCCGACGGTCATATAAGCATGCAGGTACAGGGTCTGTTCTATCCCCTTTACACGGGCGGTGTTTCCGACGGTTTTGCCAAGCGCAGCATTCCTTGCGATACCACGAAATTCAAGGTGTACGCCGATTCCATTCTTTGTGCCGGCGACACCCTCTTCCTGTCCACCGACAGTATTCCGATGGCCACTTACTCCTGGAAAGGCCCCGACGGATGGACCTCGCAGGAAAGGGAAACTTTCCGTGCGGATTTCACGGCCAAGATGGCCGGCGTTTATACCGTCACCATCGATCCGGGCTGTGCCGGTGCCGATGATCTTCCGATGGCTTCGGCGATTGTGGCCAATATGACCCCGGTTTCGGTATATGCCGTTATCGACTCGGTAGTGCCCAATATGCCTGTTGAAAGAATGTGTTACGGCGACACGGCCGTGTTCAAGGTTTCGGGTTACGGTTGGGGCGACAGCGCGCGCTTTGAATGGCGTGTGAATGGCAATCCGATTGAAAACCAAGACTTCGACTCCATCGCCTTGCTCACGGGGGTAGACGAGGGCTTCAATATTACCGTGGCCGTTTATTCTTCCGAAGAATGCGTGGATGAACGTCCGTATGTAACCAAGCCCATCCGCGCGGCGGTGGATGAAAAGAAAACGGTAAACGTTACCATCGCCACCGATATCGACCAGAGTCTCAGCGACTTGAGAATCTGTAACGGATATCCGGTGCGCATCAGCTCCTCTTATGTAAACGAGGGCGACAAACCCGTCTTTATCTGGTTGCTCAACAACGATACCCTGCTTGCCGGATCGCAAGATTACATCTTGATCGACTCCCTGCACAACGGCGACAGCATCGAACTGCTTCTTATCTCCGACATCAAGTGCGTGGACTGCCGTCCCAAGCATTCCAACGTGATTCGTTTTGAAGTGAAAGACGAGCCCGTCATCAACGTAATCGACGATCAGGACATCAATCTGGGTGAAAGCGTTGACTTGTGGGCTTCGGGCGGAAGCGAGGAAGCCACCTATACCTGGACACCTTGCTCCACGCTCAATACCTGTACCGGAACCGATGTAACGGCCACCCCGCGTACTTCTACCCGTTACCTGGTAAAACTTACCGAACCTTGGCGCTGTGAGGTTTCCGATACGGTTTGGGTAAATGTGTTTACCGACGTACGTATCCTCAACCACGCCCAGACCGTTACGGTTTGCGACAGTTCCGAAGCCTCGTTTACCGTCAAGGCCTCGGGTGCCGAGCTGGTGTTTGACTGGCAGGTGGATCAGGGCGACGGCAAGTGGATCGATATCAGCAGCCTGCCCAAGCCTAATCCGTATTCGGTAGTACCCAACGGTGAATTTTCCACCATATTATATGTAGGTAAGGATGCGGCCACCGACAACAACATCACGCCGCTCAACTATGGAATGAACCAATACCGCTACCGTTGCAGGGTAAGCGGCGTTACCGAGAAATCGGGCAAACGCGACACGGTTTATTCCAACGACCCCGCCTATCTCTATGGCGATGCACGTTTGTATATCAATCGTTTGCAACATGCCTACGGCACTATTTATACCGTGCCCGAGTTGCCCGTGTGCGAAGGTACGCAGGTTCAGTTCGGTCTCCGCACCCAAAACAATCTCGCCGCACAGGCCACCGTTAACTGGCTGGTAGACGGCAAGAGCAAGCAGAGCGGCAAGAGCACCACATTCACCACACAGGTACTCAACGGTATGAAAGTATCGGCCCTGATTACCACCGGCTACGAATGTCCGGCCTTTACGCCCGAGCCTTCCGATACGCTTACCGTTCACGCCTGGCTTAATCCGCGGGTGGAAGCCGGTGCCGATACTATTGTGGAATACAACGGCGTGGGTACCCTGCGCGGACAGCTCCTCTCCACCGGCGTGGATTCGGGTCAAAGCACCGCCATGGTATATAGCTGGACCCCGGCCAACTGGATCGACGGCCGGAGCGATTCTCTCCAGGCCCTTACCGTTCCGGTCAAGAGCCGCTACCAGTTCACCCTCACCGCCACCAATGTAAACGGCTGTGTGGGACAAGACACCAAAGTGGTTTCCATCAAGGGCGGTCCGCTCAGTGTGGACGCCAACCAGAATCTTGTGGTTTGCGAGGGCGACACGGTGAACCTGCCGGTTTATCCCTATGGCGGTACGGGCGAATACACCTATACATGGACGGCCACGCCTAAGGATACCAACACACAGATCAATACCGGATTCGTTTCCAAAGACACCTCCTTTGTCCGCACCGTAAGTCCTGTGGGTGTGACTATCTATCGCGTCAAGGTTTCCGACGGTGTGGATTCGGTGTTCAAGACCCTCACGGTTACGGTAAACAAACGTATGTTGAGCCAACCGGTAATCACCGGCGACACCAACCTTTGCGCCAACGCCACCAAGGGCTTCCGTCTGGGTATCAAGACCGATGCCTATACCGGTTCGGTAAAACAATACCGTTGGTTCGTGGACGGTGTTCAGGATTCCCGTTTCGACGGTTCAAGTTACTATGACGTATTGCCGGCCGACGGCAGCCGTGTTTACTGCGAAATTACGGTAGGCTACGCCTGTCCGTTGCAGAATCCTGTCAACACGCCGGAAGTGGGCATCCATATCTTCGAAGTTCCCACGCTTACCTCCATTACCCCCGACACTTCCGTATGTCCGGGTATGCCGGTTCAGCTTTCGGTAAACGGCAAGGCCATCGACAGCATCTCCTGGACGCCCAAAGACGATATCACCACGGGAGCCAACGCCACTTCGTATCGTTCCACGGTAATCGCCCGGCCTTATCAGAACCGTACCTACACGGTGGATCTCTTTACAGAAAAAGGTTGCAGGGAAACGGGTAAGGTAACCATCAGCGTATTGCCGCAAACGGCGGCCACCACCCAGAATCCCGATATTTTCGCTTGCGAGAACGGCGAGGCCCGTTTCCCGGTAAAAGAATCCGGACATAATCTGGTTTACGATTGGCAGAAATACGATGAAGCTTCCCAGTCTTGGAAGAGCATCACCGATGCCGGCACCAAATACGGCGACCTGAACACCGCCCAGTTGGTGGTTTACGATATCGACAGAACCGAAAACGGCGACCTTTACCGTCTGCATCTCTCCGGAACCTGTCCGCCCGATTCCATCTCCCATCCGATGACCTTGAACGTTATCGATTCGGTTTACTTCGATATGGTGCTGGTGGATACGGCCTACTGCCAGAACGATGAGGCCAAGGTGAAATTCGTTTCCAACCTTACCGGTCTGCAGAAGAAAATCGACATTGTGGTGAGCGGTTCCACTACCCGCAGATACACCACCCGCGATTCGGTATTTACCTTGAAGGTTCAGCCCGGTGACCGCATTCAGTCTTTCCTTACACCGCAAGGCATCATCGCCCAGTGTGTAACGCCCAATCCGATGCCTTCCCAGATTATCGACCTGGGCGTGAAGGAATCGCCGGTTCTTTCCTATAAGGCCGCCAACCCCAAGGCTTGCGCTACTTCCGACGGCAGCATCACCCTTACCGCTTCGCGCGGCTACTCGCCTTATACCTATTATTTCAACGACACCGTCGGTGCCAACGTTCAAACCGATCTTCCGGCCGGCATGTACACCGCTTTGGTAATCGACAACAACGGATGTAAGAGCGAAAAACTGGAAATCAGCCTCCGCGATCCCAACGCGCCGGCCGATCCTGTGATTGCCAATGCCGGTGCCTATTGCAACGACAAGCCGCTTCCCGAATACCTCTTGCTCTCGACCGCCGTCAAAAAGGCCGAACTGAGATGGTATTCCGACTACGCCTGCACCGATTTGCTCCATGTGGGCGACTCCATGGCTTTCCCCCAGACCCCCGGCCGTCATATCTACTATCTCTACCAGATATCGGGCAACTGCAAGAGCGCCACGGTAAAAGTGGAAGTGTTTGTGGGTACGGTTCCGGAAATCGATTTTATCGATGCCATCGTTCCCTCTTCCTGCGACCGCAGCGACGGTATCATCAGTATCTATGCCACCGGCGACACCACGCTTGAATACTCGGCTTTCGTGCCGCAGAAGTTCGGCATCGATCCCGATTTCATCGATATACCCAACGGCACCTATCCTTTGGCGGTTCGTACCGTAACAGGCTGTTATGCCTACGACACGGTTGAACTCTATGCTTTCAATACGCCCGACGCACCGCCTATCATGAACCGTGACACGACCTATTGCGCCGGTGCGCCGCGTCAGCCGCTTGAAGTGAAACCCTATCGCGGCGGTGTGGTCACATGGTTCGACGACCTTACCCTCCAGCATGCCGTTTACAAGGGCAATCCGTATAATATCAGCAGTTTGCCCGCAAACACATATCTTTTCAGCGCCGTTGAAGCCGTAGGCACCTGCAACAGTAAACCGGCTACGGTGAAAGTGAAGATATTGCCGTCGATCAATACGGGTGTGGCCGGCAATGTTTACGGATGTCCTTCGGGTACGGTAACGGTGCGCGCCATCCACTACGACGAGGTAAGCTACACCTGGGTCGATCCTTCGGGCATGACCGTTTCCACCACCGACAGCATGACGGTGAACGTACCCGATGTGCCCGAAGTCTATACCTTGCATGCAACCCTTGAAGTGGACGGTTATATCTGCGATATAAGTCAGTCTGTTACGATTCAATACACCACAGATCCCGTTTATGTGGACACCACCGCCTGCGTGGGCGATACCATCGAGCTTACGGTAGCCAACGGAACGGCTTTCGCCTGGCCCGACAGTTCCACGCAGAAGACCTATCCCGTGGTGGTTTCGGCCACCAAGCAAACCGTCAAGGCATGGGTATTGTTTGCCAATGGCTGCCGTATGCAGTATGTATTTACCGTAAGCGGTCGCCAGGGCAATCCTACCGTGGTGGGCATCGAAAAGGATTTCGACCTTTATTGTACGGGCGACAAACTTCAGCTCAAGGCCAAGCTGAGCGATGCTTCGGTACCGGTTTCGTTGCAGTGGAGCAAGGACGGTGAAGATATAGCCGATGCCACCGCACAGATTCTGGATGTGAGCGGTCTTGAAGCCGGTTCCTACACCTACGCCATAACGGCCACCGCCAAGGAATTCTGCACCAAGCCGCGTGTTACGGCAGATACGGTTCGTTTCGATGTTTATCCGACTCCGGTTGTGAAGGCCGGTCCCGATATCGACAGTCTGCCTTACGGCGAAAAGACCGTTATCGGTATTCAGGCCGATGTAACCGACGGTACCGAACCCTACACTTATCTGTGGACGGGTACCGGCGTAGGCGCCGACAACAACCGCATCACAATCGGCAGCGAGCGTATCTACAACACCACTGTGGTAACTCTTACGGCCACCGATTCGGTAGGTTGCTCGGCTTCCGACGATCTGAAGATTAGTGTGGTGGGCGGACCTTTCCGCATCACGATGGATAAGCCCTACAATCTGGCCATCGACAAGAACGCCGACACCATCTGTCTGGGCGATACCGCGCTTCTGCGTGTGAATGCGGCCGGCGGTTCGGGCAATTACGCCTACACCTGGAAAGAACTTTCTACAGGCGATGTGCTCGGCACCGATGCCGAATTGAAAACCACGCCCGTTGTCAAGACCCAATATGAAGTTACGGTAATAAACCTTACCGGAAGCGGTTCCACCAGTGCCGACACCTTGAACGCCCAGGTAGTGGTGGGAGTTCATCTGCCTCCGGTGGCGGGTTATATCAGCACGCCCGACACCACCATGTGTGCCGACACAGCCTATACGCTCACCCTCAATGCCTACCGCGGTCAGAAGATCGTATGGGAACAATCCATCGACACCGTGGTATGGAACACCTTGAGCGGTGCGGCCGACACCAACCGTATCAAGGGTAGCGTGGCCACCACATACTACAGGGCGACGGTTTACAATGGCGTATGTCCGGTAGATGTGTCGCCGGTATTGAAGGTTCAGGTATACGAAGCGATTACCAATCTGATAACCGCCCCCGAAGACAAGCTTTGCCCCGAAACACAGGATGTCCGCCTCACGGGCAACACCGTTACCTCGGGCGGAAACGGCACCTATACCTATACATGGCAGGCCAGCACGGTAAATAAGGAAACGGCCTTCACCACCGCTCCTTTTGATTCGGGCAACACTTTCTATGTATGGAAAGGAGCCATCGACTCCACGCGCTATTTCCGCCGCGTGGTTTACTCCGACGGCTGTCCGTTCGTGAGCGAGGTGGTTACCGTGGATGTTTACGACGATTCCCACATCGGCATCATCGAGGGAGAAAACTATATCTGCATCGATTCGGTCGGCACCATGGCCGTTACCAATAAGCAGATGGAAACCTACCGGTGGCAGCGCACCGCCGATACCTCCGCCCGTCCGGTGGATTGGAAAGATATCGCCGGCGCCATCATGGCTTCCTACAATACCGATCCGGTAGGTACCGACACCCTCCATTACCGTGCCATCGGCAGCAAACACGGCTGTGCGCCCGACACCACGCCCGTCTTCACCATCATTCCGACCGAACCCCTGCCCACATCGGTATTCATCGGGGTGGATACTTCGGCCGCATGTATCGGAAACTGGTTGGTATTTACCGTAGACTCCACCAACTATCCGGGCAACAAGCCTGTATATAGCTGGTATGTAAACGGTACCGCGCTCAACTTGCCTTTGAAACAAGGCAAAGACACCTTGGCCTATGCAAGCAAGGACGGCATCACTTTCTATACAAGGATGCTCGAACCTGGCGACAGCGTGCAATGCGGCATGGCCTCCAGCATCGGTTGCGTTACCGAACCGCTGGCCATGAGCAATGCCGTTAAGCCCACCATCTATCTGCCTTTGGTCAAGATAGCCGAAGACGATCTCACTTTCTGCCGCCGCGATACGGTTGCCGTTCATGCCGACAGTGCGGTTTACCATACCTGGACCTACAAAGGCACCTCGGATAAATCCCCGCTGCCTCTTGTTTACGCGCCTCATATGCTCGACAGCTACGACAGCGTCGTGAAGGTAAGCCCCGTCGAGATCACCACCTACTATGTGGAAGGTATCGACCGCCACGGCTGTATAGGCGTGGACAGCGTAACCCTCACCCCCGAACCTTTGGTAACGGCTACGCCCGACACCTTGCTTTGCGCCGGCTCCAAGCTTGCCTTGAAGGCCATACCTGCTTCCACCCGCGGGGTAACCTACTCTTGGACGGAAGTTCCTTACCATTCCTCCACTCCGGCCACCCTGCCGGCTAAAACCACCCTCAATACCCTTACCGGTATCCAGCCCTTGGATTCGCTCACCTATTATATCTATACGATCAAAACACCCAAGTGTACGTTCAGCGATACGATCCGCGTGATGGTGGAACAGAACACCACTCCGGTGATCGACATCGACTACACGGGAAGCGTAACGGGCGACACGGCGCACATCATCGAATGCGAGAAGATAGAAAACTTCTTCTACTATACTTCTCAGTATGGCGGCGATGAACCCAAGTACACCTGGTATTTCAACGGTGAAAAGGTCGGCACCGACAGTCTCTTCAGCGATACCTACCAATATATGGTGGATCAGTCCACCATTTATGTGGAAATGGAATCCTCCAAGCGTTGCGTAACCGACCGTACCGTGAAGAGCGATCAGATGAAGATCCATTACGTGAAGATGCCCGAGGCGGTGATTTCGATCAACAGCAACAAGGGTCTTTCCGTATGTCCCAACGAAGAACTGGTGCTCTTCCAGGCGCACGCGCCTACCTACGACACCGGTATCTACCAATGGTACGTGAAATATGCCGACAGCGCGCAGTTCGTTCATGTCTATACCGGCGATTCCATGGTGGCCTCTTTTGCCACCGGCGATCAGGTTTACTGCGTATACGTGGCCCAAGACAGCTGTATCAAGTACTCGCCCAAGCGAAGCAATACGCTGGTATTCAGCAATTACAAACTTTGGAAACCTACGGTTGACATTATCCGTCTGGATGCCGGCAGGGAAGGTTCGGGCGATACGGTCTGCGAAATGACCGACGTGCTGTTCGAGGCCCGCATAACGGAAGCCGGCACCGACTACCGCTTCACATGGTTGATAGACGGTCAGGAAGTAGGTACGGCCAACAACCTCAAGCTTACCTACGGCGATTTCATGGCCCAGGCCGGTCCCGACTATATGCAGAGCGTGGTTTCGGCACGTCTGGAAACCAAGCATTCCTGTGCGGTTCCTTCCAATATCAATACCGACGATACCATCGTTTACGTTCGTCCGCGCAAGTCTTTGGGTGTTACCATCGACCAGGATGCCTTTATGGCCTGCAACTCGCTCAAGGAAGAACCGGTTATCTTTACCCACGTTTACGGCGGGCTTGCGGTGAACGGCAATTCCATCGCCAACAATTGCCGCAACACCGAATGGAACACGGGCGCCGTGTCCCAGCAGACCATCACGGGCAACGGTTCGGTAAGCGCGAAGGCCACCAGCGTATGGTCTGAACAATATGAAATGTTCGGTCTCACCTCGCGTTCCACGGTAAGCCACTACAGCCATCTCGACTATGCCGTTTACTTTGAGAACGGCACCGTGGCCGTTTACGAAGACGGTGCCCGCATGGGGGCTTTCGGAAGCTACACTTCCGCCGACGTGCTTACAGTTGAAATAGCCGACAGTGTGGTCCGCTACCTCAAGAACGGCGTGGTGTTCCATACCTCCGCCAAACGGGATTCCATCGGTACCTACTGGGCCGGTTTCTCCCTCTATTCACGTTGCAACAATTGCGGTCACGCCAACCACGATATCTATTCGGCCCTGAACAGCGTTACCATAGAATACCGCGCTTCGGGCATCGCTTTCGGTTCGGTTGTGGTTGAACCGCCCGTGAACACGCCCACCTACGATTGGAAGATAAACGGTGTTTCGAGTGAATTCGGCAACGGCAAAGACAGCCTTATCGACCATAAGTACCACTTTGTGGACAACGATGTGGTAAGTCTTATCGTAACGAGCAACGATGTGTGCATGGAACGTCTGGTGGCCGAATCCAACCCGATTACGGTACGTATGCCCGAACCCGGCAACTTCCTCCGTTTGGCCGATACGGCCTACGTATGTCTGGGTGATTCGGTATGGATTACCGCCGGCGGTGCGGCCTCCTATGAATGGACCCTGCCGGTAGACTGCGACCCGCTTGCCATCCACGACAGCAGTTTGTTGGTATGGCCCAAGCAAACCACCACCTACCGTGTAACGGCGGCCAGTGAGGACGGTTGCGTTGACTTCAAGCGTATCGTGGTAGTGGTGTTCGAACTGCCTCAGCCCGATCTGGGACCCGATAAAGACGTGTGCATCGGCGACAGCCTCTACTTTAGCGTAGCGGCGGGTCGGGAACCCGATTCGATCACGGACCGGATCTACCGCACCGAATGGACTTTCATTACCGAAAGCACCGGATACGATACGCTCTTGAGCGCCGGCACCGGCTTGTACGACAGTATTGTGGAACACACCGCTTTCGTTTCCACGCCTTTGACCTCCTCGCACAGCAACGCCCTTGACCTTACCGCCCTGAAGTCAGGAAAGGTAGTGGCCAAGATGATCAACCTCCTCAGCGATTGCTACGCCACCGACACCTTGGTATTGAACGTATATCCGTTGCCGGAAGTGGATATGCCTTCCGACACGCTCTATACCTGCATCAGCCAGAACCTGGATATCAAGGACAGCGCTTACGACCAAACCGCCAAGGCCGAATACCGTTATACCTGGACGCCCGTCGCCAACCTTACCAAGGGAACGGCTTCCGGCTCCTACATGGTGTTCAACTCTTCCGTTGCCGGCATCTATACCTATTATGTAGATGTGGTTACGCCCAAGGGATGCCATAGCTACGATACGGTAACCGTCCGCAACGTGGAACAGATTCTCACGGCCACGGCCGAACTGGTTCGCGGAACGGTCTGCGAAGGCGAGGCGCCGGTATTCATCCTTACCGGGGAATGGTGGTTGGCGGATGCCACCGCCACGCTTTACCGCAACGGCAAGGCGGTGGAAACCTACACGGTAGGCAGGGAAGGCCAGTATCAACGCGATACGGTGGTCTATACCGGTACGATCGCCACCGGCGACCAATACTATTTCGACATCACAAGCAAGAATACCTGTCTGGTTCAGAAACAGATAAGAACCAACATCGATACCTTGCGGGTGGTTTACAATACCCGTCTGGGTTCGGTACCCGATTCGCTCTGCTCGGGTAAACCGTTGGTATTGAATGCGCTTCCGGTACAGGATAGCAATGTTCATTATACATGGACGCTCTTCGGCGCCAACGGCCTGTCCGACACGGCAACGGCTGCCTATCTGCAACGCATAGGCTCCGATACAAGCACCATTACGGTGCCGATGCCGGATGCGGATTCATATTTCAGCGTAACGGCCGATGGCGGATTCGGCTGCGTGTCTTCCGACACCGTATCCGTGGGCGTGATACATGCCGATACGCTTGTGGTGGAACTCCGCCAACAGACCGACAGCTGCCAGAATCCTTCTCCCAAACAACCCGAATGGGCCAGCACGGGCAATATGGTTTATCTGGGCAGCGGTCAGATTATCCGCGACGGCAATTCGGGCAGCGGCTGGCAGGAAATAGAATCTAAAACGGCCTTGTCGGGCAACTTCATGATGCGCTACGTGGTAAGCGGCAAGGAAGCCCCGGCTATGGTGGGCATCAACTACCAGGGTCGCGCCCACTGGCATCACAGCTGGTGGTACGGCAACTGGTGGTGCAGCTACGATGCCGACCACGCTTTCTATCTGAGTCTGGACAACGGCAAGCCCTACCTGCAGATTTACGAACGCGGCGGATACATAGGAACCTACGGCGAATGGAGCGAGGGCAATATCCTCTTTATCGTTCGTCAGGCCGGCTATGTAAGTTATTACAAGAACGAAGAACTGTTGCGGCGCGTTCAGGAACGTTCGCCCTCTCAGGCCTTCACGCCCGAGGTTTCCACCTACAGTCCCGGTACGGCTGTTGATGCGATAGATTATGTGGAACTGCCGCAGATAGATCTCCTTACCTCGGCCGGCACCTTGTCCTCGCCGTTGAGCTACAAGTGGTACTGCAATGGAAAACTCGTCGCCACCGACAGCGCGATAGACACGCGCACCATCGGCTTCCAGGCCGGCGACACGGTGGTATACCAAGCCAGCGGCCAGACCAAGTGCGACGGTCTGCAGACCGTGAGCGACACGGTGGTGATAGCGCAGATACAGGGCTACCGTCCGGTATTCATGGTGCTTGAACATGATGGTCAGAAGTGCGAAAACGAAGGCTTCTGGGTTCATTCCACAATCGTTAACCGCACCGAAAGCATACCCGATTCTGTTTTGCGTTACAATTGGTATCGCGGCGCCATCTGCGTGGCCTCCGGTGTCCGTGCCGACAGCATGTACTTCGACAGCGTGGGCGTGAACGAATACGTATGGGCGCAGGTATATGTAGACAGCAGCTATTCCTTGTGCATCTTCAACAGCATCAGCAATCCGGTGCGTTCGCCCTTGCTCTTCCTGCCGGTAACGCAGAACCGCGTGCTGGGCGTGAACATCGATGTATATCCGGGTCCCGAAGTGTGTCTGTTCTCGGAAGTGCGGTTCAATTCCGTACAGGTTATTTCGGGTACAAGCGATGCGGGCGAAAACCCCGTAACGGAATGGTACCTGAACGACCGTCTGGTATATACCGGACAGACCTATGTGACAGACAGCCTGCAAAACGGCGACAGCGTGTATGCCGTCATCACCGCCAGCACCGAAACCACCTGTCTGGACACCAACCGCAAGCAGACGCCGGTGGTGCACATGACCGTATTGCCCGCACCGGTACTGGAAGCTTATCGCGATACGATAGTGGAATACGATTCGGAAGTGGATATCTGGGCGGTTGTAACCCAGAACTGGGAATCCGACCTCACTTACGAATGGTATCCGGCCTTCGACGTACAGGCTCCCTGGCAGGCCAGCGACAGCGCGGTACGGGTACGTTCCAAGATAGACCACTACTATACGGTACAGGCCAAGAACAGCATCGGTTGCGTGGGTAACCAGGCCGGCGTGCATGTGGAAGTGCTTACCTGCCCGCAGTTTGTGCTGCGTGGTTCGGAAACGAGCGCCTGCGCGGGCGACACCGCTTATATATACCTGCAGGTACAAGGATTCCGTCCGTATACGAACACGTATATATGGCAGTTGTCGAACGACGGCGGCCTTACCTGGAAAGACCTTGAGCTGAACGGCACCGACTTTGCGCAGAAGATGGGCGAAAACGATGTAACGTTGGTGATACCGGAAACCAAGGCCGAATACGACAAGGCCTATGCCTTGTTCCGTTGCCTGGCGGTGGCTACCGACGAACGCCTCGACTGCGATACGGTTGCCAGCAACTCGATGTATCTGGATGTGGTGGACTACAAGAAACCCACCACGAGCATCACGGGCGACACGGTGGTATGCCGCAATACGCCGGTACAGTTTACGGCTACGGGTGCGGTTAACCCCGGCGACTACTATCAGTGGTACAGAGGCGGCAAGATGGTGGGCGGTACGGACAACACGCTTTCGCTCGACAGTGTGAGCGGAAACGAAAGCATCATGCTCGTGCTTACCGTCCGCAACGATGAAAACCAGTGTGTGGATAGACTCAAGGTATCCGATACACTCGAAATAAGGGCCAATCCCACGCCTTACCTTACCATGAGTCCCGACACGGCCGTGAACAAGGGCGACGACGCCTTGGTATATGTTCATGCCACCGGAGGGGTGGAACCCTACACGTATAAGTGGAACGGTCTGCCGGCCACCACCCTGCTTACGCCCAACAAGGATAGCTCCTTTACACGTAAGCAGCTATACACCACACGATACACGGTAACGGTAACCGACAGGAACGGTTGCAGCAATACCGGCAGCGTGGATGTCCGCATCGGCGACACCTGTCTCATCGAGCCGGCCATTTACGGTCCGCAAACCATTTGCCTCGACTCGGTCGGCTTGTTCGAAGCCTTTATCACAGGCGGTCTGTCGAATTCCGATATGCAGCTTTCGTGGACGTCCGATCCGGTAATCGATTCCACCATCCTGATGGCCACCGGTCCGGAATATCGCGTCAAGGCCTTCAAACCGGGTACCTACACGATAACCCTTACGGTAAGCGACAGTTCCGAAATAGTGATGCAGGCATGTCCTGCCAGCCAGCGCGCGTTCAGCGTAAGCCGTGAAGTAACGGTATATCCGGCCAAGCGGTTCAGCGTGGCTATCGACAGCATGGCACCGGTATGTACCGGTACAAGCTCCGATCTTCAGGCCACCGCCTACATCGACGGCGAGGCTACCCAAATGCCGGTTGTTTACACCCAAATGCCGGTTGTTTACACATGGTATCGTCTGCGCGACAGCGCGGTACGGCCGGAAATGTTGCAGATGGGCAGCCGGAACACCTGCCGGATCCAGGATTGGGAACTGAACGAACGTATCGTGGTGGAAGCCGTGCTGGGCGGAGACGATTGCCAGACGGGTCAGGCCGTGTACGATACCTTGTATCCGGTAGTCAACCTCACGCCTTCGTTGGTGGAAGCACGCGGAATCTATGTGGGCAGCCACGAACGTTGCCGGTTCGATACGGCGGCCATCGGTTTGACCGCTCTCTTCGGACAGGCCGATACCATGGGTCTGCTCTACAGCATAGACGGCGGCGAAACCTGGAGCGAAAACAATCTGTTCAAGCCCGTGGAAGAAGGCAGCTATCTGCCGGCGGTGAAAGCGGCCAACGGCTGTATCTATGTGGCCGATTATACGGTGGATATCACCTTGCCCAAGCCTGAACGTCTGCCCGACCTGCTTGTATCGGGTAACGGCGGTTACTGTGCGCACGGCGTGATGGATTCGCTCTTGGCCTACGGCGCTCAGGCCGAAGCCATCGTGGGCTGGTATGCCGATACGGCTGGTACGGTTCTGTTGACCGAAGGCACTGTGGGACAGACCTCCGTTGCCCTTATCCTGCCCGACTCGATACGAGGCACCGTAGGAGAATACACCTACTACGCCATCCAACAGGCAGGCAACTGCAAGAGCGAGCCTGTGGCGCTCGACATCACGATCCGCGAAAGGGATACCGTGGGTGGATTCCACCTGCATTTCATCCAGCAGTACAACTGTGATAAGGACGGTTCCCCGATGCAGGTGGAAGTATGGGCCGAACACGATACGATAAACGTGGAAGGCACCTATCAGTGGTTCACCATACCTTCTTCCGGCATGGCCGATACGGGAAGCCGCGCCATGGTATCGGTAAGCGACTCGATAAAGGTATATGCCGCATTCACTTACCAAAACAGCTGCTCGGGCAAGGAAGTTACCTTGTGGAGCGACACGGCCGATGTGAACGTGGTGGTACTCTACAATACCATAGGTCAGGGAGGCCCCATCTGTGTGGATACTTCCGCATTGGCCAAGACGGCTTCGGATCTCTTGGTGGATTCCGATCTGTTCACCTACGCATGGGAAACCTACGACAGCCTTACCGATACATGGAAAACCGCTCCGGGCAAGGCCGACGAACCTACCTATACGGTAAAACATGAATATCTGCAACCTGTAGCCGGTGTGGCGGGTAGGAAAGAACTGCTCCTGCGCCGTGTTATCAGCGTGGATACCTGCCATACAGCCAGCAACGAACTGCTTTACTACTATCAGTTGCCGCCCGTTCCCACGGTGCAGCTGACCGTACCCGAAGTATGTATCGGCAACGAACTTACGGCTACCGCCAGTGGCGATAACTTAGGTGCGGCGCCTTTCGTGAAGTGGTATGTGAACGACAGTCTCGTGGTTCTTGCCGGCAATCTGGAAGAAAACCTGGGCGTGCTCGACAGCAACGACCTTGTACGCGTGGTGATATATCCCGACTACACCGGTGTGGATTGCCCGATGGTGGATTCGGTGATGGCTGAAGGCTATGTATCGGTTACTTCCGCCATAAGGGGCAGGGTAAGCGTAAGCGTTTCCGACAGCCTGTTCTGTACCCAAAGCAACACCTTTGTGGCCGAATACAATGCCGAATACAGCGACAATCCTCAATACCGCTGGTATCGCAACGGCGTGCTCGACGCAACGGCCAACGGATCGGCCACCTATACCTTGACCGATCTCAATATAGGCGACAGCGTATATGTATGGATAAAGGCCTCGAACGAATGTCCCGCCACCGATTCGGCACGCGGAGAGGCGGCGGTTGTGAAGCAAAAGGCTTCGGCGGCCGATGCGTGGACGGAAGTGATCTCCCAAGACGAAGGCTTTGAACTGCATGTTTACGGCGGCGACAGTTATCTGTGGTCCGACGGCAGCACGGATTCGGTCAATACGGTGAAGGCCGTCGGCAACAGCTTCCTTTACACGGTAACGGTAAGCAAGGCCGGTTATTGCGACACGGTATTGACTGTAAGCACGAAGATTCCCGAGGCGACGCTGGATATACCGATGGTATGTGCCGGACAGGAATCCGCCGGTGTGGTATCGGGCCAGAACCTGGGGGTACGTCCGCAAGTGAACTGGTATGTGAACGGGGTATTTGTAGGCCATGTTGACAGTCTGCTGACCGGAACCTTGGGTGTGTTGAAGAACGGCGATACGGTACGTGCGGTGGTTTATCCCGATTTGGCAAGCCTGGGCATTCCTGCCGGTGTGGTTCCCGATTCGATCGTGCTTCAGGATACGGCTTCGATCCGCGACCAGATAGAAGGAAAGATAGTCCTTACGGCCGACGATACGCTCTATTGCAGCACGCAGAACACCTTTACGGTTACCTACAACAGTGAATACAGCGATAAGCCGAACTACAGATGGTATCATAACGGCCAGTTGGTGAGCGCCGCCGACAACGCCTCCGTCTATACCGCCACAGTGGCCGAAGGCGATGAGGTTTACGTAACCGTATACGCGGCCAACGAATGTCCTGCCAACGACAGTGTGAACAGCGATACCCTTACGGTACATAAGGGCTTGTCGCACGAGGTTCGTCTCAATGCAGCCGATACCCTTTCCTGTCTTGGCGATACGATAGTATTGAAAGTGGAAGGCGGCTTGCACTATACGTGGAACGACGGTTCCACCGACAGTGTCCGCACGATAGTTTCGCCCTATGCGGAAACCCTCTATACGGTAAAGGTTCAAGGAGACGGATTCTGCGACACAGCTCTGCAGGTGAAGGTAGGCAGTCATCGCCTGCCGGCCAATACGGCCCCGATAAAGAGCAATCTGTTGTTGTGTAGCGATGATACGGTTCATCTGGCGGTAAGTGCCGATGAAAGCGTGAAGGTAAGGTGGAGCACGGGCGACACAACCTTGACCGTTGACCTGAAAGTACCTTACAGCAAGAAAGATACGGTATTCAAGGTGTACTATACCGATGCCTACGGATGCAGCTACGGTCCCGACAGCATCAGCGTACGCACGCTCGACAGCCGTCCTGCAAGCTTCACGTCCGCCACCCTGAGTCTGCCCGACACGATAACCTGGCGTGAAAGCTTCGATGCCGTTACCACGATAGAACCCGCCGACAAAGACAGCCTCTACTATGTATGGTATCTCAACGGAACCTATTGGAAAGCGGGCTACGGCATGAAGGAACTCCTCTCGCTCCAAGGTGTCGATTTCCCCTTGAGTTCGCCCTATGTGATGCAGGTAATCTTGCAAGACAACGGCTATTGCCGTCTCAACAGCCAGGATACCCTGATCGACACGATAACGGTGTTGCAGAAACGTTATGCGGGCATCAACATCCAGTCGAACAGTACCATAGAAGGCGACACCCTGCGGGTTTGCGTAGGAGAGAACACGCGTATGTTTGCGGCCACTTCCAATGCCGGTCCGGTAGCGGCCGACGGCAGCCACAAGTGGTACATAGAATGGTATCTGAACGACAAGCTGGTACAAGTCGGCGATACGGTGAACCTCGGCAAACTTGCCGTAGGCAGCAAGATATACGCTGTTCTGCATGTAGATACCACCGAATACAATTATGCGGCGAACAATCCCGTACAGTCGCGTGTACTGTATGTGGAATCCGTGCCGCAACCCGATGTTTCGTTGACCTTGAGCCTCAAGGTGGATACCATTTGCAGCAATCAAAGCTATGAAGTGGTGGCCAATGTGGTAAATGGCGGAGAAAACCCGCAATACCGCTGGTATGTAAACGGATTCCTGGTGAACACCGGAGATGAAAAGGGCAACAGCGTGCCTTTGGATGCGCCTTATCTGAGCCTGCTCAATATTGAAAACGCGGCCTCGACCGGTGGTTCCAACTACGATGTGATATGCTGGGTGAAATCCAGCCTGGCCTGTGTGGCCGATTCGGTCCGCAACAAGGAAGCGGCCACCCTGATAATCCTTCCCGCCGATACGCTCAAAGTGGTGATTACCCCCAGCATCGATACCGCTTGCGCTTATGACAACGGCGATGTGGTGGTGAACATGAGCGCCGAAGTAATCGGACAGGCAGAAGGATACCATGTTCAAACGCCTTCCTTGCAATGGTATGTGGATGGAAACGTGATACCGGGCGCAACCGGCAAGGAACTCCATTATGTATCGAACAACCTTACGGGCGATGAAACCTTCAGCGTACGTGCTTTCAGCAACTATCGCTGTACATGGAACAGCGCCATCGTAAGCGAACAGGCCCATATCCTGCTCTATCCTATTTCCGCCGAAGCCGGACCCAACGATACGGTATACGGCTATGCCGACTACACCCTTACGGCCGATACGGCAGTGGGCGGTGCTCCGCACTGGACAACGAGCGGCGACGGTCATTTCGTTCATGGCGACAGCCTGCACGCCACCTATGTACTGGGTGAAAAAGACAAGGAATCGAAAGGCGTGTACCTCTACATTGAGGTAAGCAACCAGTTCGGATGTACGGCCACCGACAGCATGTACCTCACCATCGTTCATTGCGATGACTACGTATGGCAAAGCGACCTGCAGGCGGTAACCGTATGCCACGACAGGCAAATAACGGTAAGCAACCGGATATTGGCCAAGCCCACTGCGGCAGAAACGGTGAATAAGGCCGAATACGTTCTGGTGGCGTTGCCGAGCGGCACCTATGCGGCCGATACGCTGTCTGAAAGCGACAGTGTGGCGTTTGTATGGCAGGGCGTGGTGGATACCACACGCATGCTGGTGCTGTATGGCCGGATAAACGGAATGGATTGCGACTATACCGATACGATACCCGTAACGGTACTGCCGGAAAACCAGTTGCGTATAGATCTGAAACAAGACAATGCAGACAGCTGCCAGCATTATGAAGCGGAAGTGGCGAGCTGGGAAATCGGCGGTTGGAACATGCCGCTGCACTGGAATCAGAACGGCGGCACATTGAACCACGTTCACTGCAGCAACATGCAGCGTGTGTTCAGTTCTAACTACGGCGGGGCCAACACCACGGTACGCTACGTGGCCACGGGCAAGGAACAGACCGCCACGGTAGGTTTCAGCTACGAAGGAAACAACGCAGGCTACAACGATACGCGTCTGGACTACGCCTTCTACTTTACAGGCGGCAAGGTTGGCATCTACAACCAGGCCCTGACGGGCGAATACCTGCCGGGCGAAACCTATCTGGCCGGCGACGTGTTCACCATTATCCGTCGCAACCACAAGATTTACTTCTATGTGGATCAGCGTAACAGCCACAAGTTGCTGGGCGTGATGGAAGAACCGGAAAGCGGCTGGGGCCGTCGGGTACGTTTCGCCATCGGTTCGATGAGCGTGGGCAGCAGCTACAATCCGTTGGTATACATCAATGAACCGGCAATCACGGTAAGCGACAGCATCGAGTTCGGCCCGATGAGCGGCACGCTGAACTATGCCTGGACGCTGAACGACACACTGGTCAGCACTTCGGCAGCTTGGGAAGCGGAGAAATACAACCTGCAGGCCGGCGACCGTTTGAAACTCGAAGTAACGGGCATCACCGGATGCGATACACTGAAAGCCTCCGACAGCATCACCGTAACGAAGAGCCGTGAATACGAACCGATCTACGTAACGCTTGCACGCGACAGCGCGGGCAGCTGCGACGGGGCATCGTTCCTGTTGACGGCAACGGTGCACAACCTGCCCGAAGGTGTGAGCGAAAGCGATATCCGGTACAACTGGTATCGGAACACGACCGAGGAAGCAAGCGGAACGTTAAGCAACGTCTATACCTTGACAGATGTACAGATAGGCGACTACGCGTATGCGGAAGCCTATATCGAAGGTACGGACTGCGTGCTGAACACGGAATCCAACCCGGCTCCGTCGCATAGGGTAGAGTTCAGCCTGAAAGAAAACAAGGAATTGAAGATCAACTTGGTGGCCAAGACCAAGATAGAACCGTCTATCTGTCCGGGTACGGAAGTGCGTCTGGAAGCGACGGTAGATAACGGCGGCAGCTACGAAATAAGGTGGTATGTGAACGACAGCCTGTACACCAAGGGCGAAAGCCTGAGCTTCATCCCCACCGAAGACGTACAGGTATATGTGGCGGTAAGCGCCAAGAACGAAGATGTATGTCTCGACACAACGCTGGCGGTGAGCGACAGGCTGAATATCCTTCAGTCGATACTGCCGGTGGTACGGGCCTGGTCGGATACGACGGTAGATAGAGGCAGCCGCGTGGCCTTGAACGGAGAAGTGATCGAAAACGCCGAAGAGGCCGTTAAATACGCTTGGACATCAAGCTGCGGAGGTGTGGAAAACGGCAACCGCCTGAATACGGAAATCACGGCCAGGAACAGTTGTCTGTATTACCTGCGTGCCTACAACAGTCAGGGTTGCGCCTCTGAACCCGATACGGTGGAAGTAAGCGTGTACGACTGCCCGGCCTTGAGCGGCATAGGGGTACCGGCTTCGATCTGCGAGGGCGACAGCGCTACCATAAGCCTCACCATGACGGGCTACAAGCCTGAAACGAACAATTACGAGTGGCAAATCACGACAGACGGCGGGGCCAACTGGAAAGCCGTAGAAGGGGATAGCCGCTTTACGGCCACCACGACCGCCACGGGTAGCCTGTTGGGCATCAGTAGCGCCGACTACGGTCTGGACAGCCGCAACGGAGTGCTGTTCCGTTGTGTGGTAACGGCCACCGACAGCAACCTTGTATTCTGTCCGGGCGTAACCACGAGCGCAATCAAGCTGAATGTGGATACGGCCGCCCGAGAAAATCCGGGCATCAAGATAAGCGGTCCTACGCAATTGTGCGCCACGGCCACAACGATGGACGCTGTATATACGGCCGAACTCACCCCGGGTTATGAGGTGATGTGGAAGCAGAACGGCAGCGGGGTGCTGGAATACGACGGAAACGACCACAGAAGAGGTTATACGGTACGCGACGGCGATCAGGTGATCGGTGTGCTGTACGGTGCCAGCCCGTGCGTGAACCGGATGAACATCAGCGACACGCTGACCGTAAGCCTCTATAGGCAGCCTACCTTAACGGCTTGGAAAGACACCACGATAGCGTTCAATACGGCGGCCGAACTGCATGCCTTGCTGAATGGCGCGAACGGACCGGCCAGCTATAGCTGGAGTCCGGCCGACAAGGTGGTGGATGCCGCCCAGGGAACCACAGCCACGCGGAATCTGACCGAATCGACGCTGTTTACCGTAACCGCCGGCGACAGCCTCAGCTGTACCTCGGAAGCCAAGGTATTGGTGATCGTAAGCGACACCTGCTTGCGGAAAGTAGATTTGGATGGTCCAGAAACGTTGTGTATCAATGAAGTCGGCACGTTTACAGGTCTGATTACAGGCGGCGGTGTGGTAGGCAGATACGACATCGGCTGGAAAGTAAGCCCGGCCCTGGACAGCAACGACGGAGAAGAAGAGATGAACAATGGCGGCGTGCCGGTATTGCGGATATCCAACGCCACCCCGGGCGACTATACGGTAACCTTTACCGTAACGGATACGAGCGAGGCGGTACGGAGATACTGCTACGAAAACGGCATTGTGTTGAGCGTGAGCAAGACAGTTCATATCCCCGAAAAGGATGTGTTGACGGTAAGCCTGAAGGCCACCGAAGACAGCGTATGCGAGGGAACGGCCATCGTTCTCGGTGCGGAAGCGGAACTGAACGGCGCCGCGGCAGGAGAGGATGTGGATTATACATGGTATAGGATACGGAACAACCGTACCAGCTATATAGGCAGCAGTTCGCCGAGCCTGCGTGTGCCGGATGCGGAAAATGCAGACCGTTACTATGTGGAAGTAAGACCTAAGGAAGGTTGCGGCAAAGACAGTGTGGTAAGGAGCAACGAAGTGACGGTTACGGTATATCCGGTGCCGGCACCGCTCCAGCCCTATCAGGTATATGCGCACAGCCATCTGTCGTGCGTGGATGACACGGCTTATATCCGCATCGATGTGGAAGATAGCCGGAACCTGCTGTACAGTATCGACAGCGGTGCCACCTGGCAGTCCGATCCGTTGTTTGCCGATGTGGCCAAGGGTACCTACCATGTGATGGTGAAGAGCGAGGAAGGCTGTGAAGCGGAAGGCGTGCAGACGGTATATATCGATGTACACCCGGACTATGCGTTCGACAAGTTGCAGGTAAGCGAAGATACGGTGGTGGTATGCATGGGGCAGACCCTTACCGAGGTGAAAGCCTTTGGCGGGGCAGCGGAAGGCTATATCGCCTGGTTTGCCGATTCGAGCCTGAAGCAGATACTGAAAGTAAGTGCGGAAGATGCCGATACGCTCGGTTTCATGCCGGAAACGGCCATCAGGAACGAAGCGGGCCTGCATACATACTATGCCGCACGCGTATCGGGCGAGTGCTACAGCGAAGCCATACCGGTAACGTATCTGGTGAAATCCTGCGCGATCGTGATAGCACCGGAAAAAGACACGATATGTCCGGACGAAGAAGCGAAGTTCTATATCCTGGCCGACGAAACGATCCGCGCCAACGCAAGTTCGTGGATCTATCAATACAGCGCCGACACGCTCTTCAACTCGCCGGTAGAGGTAAGCACCGCGGATAAGATGGATACCGTAACGGTAAGCGAAGACGGTTACTACCGCATCGTTTACACCTCGCTCGACGGCAATGTGCTCTACAGCAACATAGCCCGGTTGTCGGTGGGCAGCTATGCCGACCTGACAGGAAAAGTGCTGGTGGATTATCCGGCCGGAGCGGGTGCGGTGGCTATGTGTCCGGGCGGCACGGCCAATGTGTTGGTAGGCAATATCGGCACCGGCTACACCATCTACTGGCCCGACAGCAGCACCGGCAATACTTATAAGGTAACGGCCGACACCACGGTGGATGTTGCCCTCAAAGTGGTGAGCAAGACCAGCGGATGTACCGTAGATACCTCGGTACAGGTGGTGGTATTGGGCCGCAACTTTATCCGCATGTCGGCCTCCGATACGGTAATCTGCCTTACGGCCGACGAAACCGTTGAACTTGTTCTGCCGCGCATCAGCGACAGCGGCACCGTATTCCCGCCCTACACCAACTATATCTGGACCCTGAACGGTTCTACGGTGGCGGCCGGCAAGTACACCGAACAAGATCCGGCCAAGAACGCCGCCTTGCGAATCCGTCCGCAAGAAGGCGTGAACCGCTACGTGGCACGGGCTTATTCCTTGAGGGATTGTCCTTCCGTTACCGATACCTTTACCGTTTCCGTACATCGGCTCATCTTCAATCTGGCGCAGGACAGCCTGGCCATCTGCGAAGGCAGAACGGCGTCGGTGAACCTGCCTGCGGCCGACAGCATCAGTATCGACGGTGCCGCCCGCATCGCCTTTACCTCGCCCTTGGAGGTAGGTCCTATTACGGAAAGCCGCGATATGGCCATTACCCTTTACAGCGGTGGATGCCAAAACTCCGACACGCTCCATCTGCACCATATTCCCGCCGACAGCCTGCAAGCCTCCCTGAGGGCCGATACAAGCGATTGCAGCAAGATTACAGCCGAGGCTATGGCATGGAACGCCGGTGGACTCGCCTACGATGCGGCGAAAGGCACGCTGACCCATACGGCCGGCAATGCTTGGCAAACCAATACGGCCGCCGACAGTCTGCGGGCCGTTGCCGAGATCAACTACACGGTAGTCGGCACGGAAGGAGCGATGGTGATCGGACTCGACTACGCAGGCCGCACCACCGGTCTGTGGAGCAAGCCTTACAGCCTCTATCTGTCTGAAAACGGCTACGACAGCGATACCAAACTCTTCTATATCTACGAAAACGGTATGGAAGTAAACTACAGCGCGGCCGGCAGCTACCGTGTGGGCGATGTGTTCACCATCAGCCGCGACCAGTTGCATGTTTACTATTACCAAAACGGCCGTCTCCTGCACAGTGCCGAAGAAACCGCCGCCCAGGCCGCCTTGCGTATGACGGTATCGGTATCTTCCTACAGCAAGGGCAGTGTAACAGGTGCCTTGCAGTTGGCCAACATGCCTTCGGGTAAGGTTCAGACCTCGCTCTACCACCGCTACAACGATTTGCATTACCAGTGGTATGTGAACGGCGTTCCGGTAAGCCGCGACAGTGTTCTGGATACCGACACCTATATGCTGATAAACGGCGACACGGTGGTATGGCAGGTTACCTCTTATTCCGATTGCGATACCCTGGTAAGCGCCGATACCCTCGTGGTGGAAGGCGTCAACAACTATCCTTCGATAGGCCTGAATCTGAAACAGACCACCGAGTCGCTTTGCGCCGGTGCCGATGCCGAATTCGAGGCCGTTCTTACCCGCTTGCCCGACGGCATCAATCCTGCCGCCGTACGTTACAACTGGTATGTGAACGGTCAGCAGGTTCGTCGGGGCGTGGTGGCCTACACCTATACCAAACAGAATGTACAGTCCGGCGACTATGTGTATGCCGAGGCCTATGTACCGGGCAGATATTGCTTCCTCAACCACGAAGACAATCCGGCCCGCTCCAATATCCTCTACCTGAGTGTGGATACGCCCGCAGCGGCCACCTTCTCCATTGAAGCGGCGCCCGCTGCCGAGATCTGTGCCGGTGAAAGCATCACACTCACCGCCACCCCGGCCGGCACGCAGTACATGCCGCAAATCAGCTGGTATGTGGATGGCGTCAAGGTATCCGAAGGACTTTCGCTCACCCTCGACCAACCCGTTGACGGTGCCGAAGTATATGCGGTGGCCGTCAGAGATGCCGATGAACATTGCGCCGGCGGCGATACGCTCACCAGCCAGACACTTACGCTTACCGTTCATCCCGTTCCGGTGGTGGATGCCGGCACCCGTGTACAGGCCGAACGCGGCACGCGCGTGGATCTTAACGGAAGGGTAATCAGCGGAGCCACCTCCACCATGACTTACAGCTGGACGCCGCAAACCCAGATTTCCGGTGCGGCATCCACTTATGTAACAGCGGAAAACAGCCGTCTCTACACCTTCACCGCCGTTAACGCCTACGGTTGCGCGGGCCAAGACACGGTGCGCGTGGATGTGGAAGAATGTCCGTATCTCTCCGGTCAGACAGCAACGGAATCCGATGCCGTATGTGCCGGCGACAGCCTCAGTTTCGGTATTTCCGTGGGTGGTTATCTGCCCGCCGTAGAACGTTATCTGTGGCAGGTTTCGGCCGATGGAGAAAATTATCAGAACGTATCCGAACCCCTTTACGTGAACCGCGGCACGAGCTTGTACATACCTTCGGTAAGTCTGGGCATGAACGGCAACTACTACCGTGTTGTGGTGATCCCGCAAGATGCGGAACAGACCGCTTGCGACACGCTCTATTCGTTGCCCTTCCACCTTACGGTCAACACCGATGATCGCCGCACCGACCTTTCTCTCAACGGCCCGAACCAGGTTTGCGGCACGGAAAAGGAACTCACCTACAGCCTCACCGCCTCCACCCGCGCCGGCGACCGCTACTTCTGGTATCTCAACGGCATGCTTGTGGCACAGGATGTGAAGACACTCCGTCTCGATCCGCAGCAACTCGGAGAAGGCGGATGGCTCAAAGCCGTATGGCAGATAGGAGAAGGCGCTTGTCCCGCCGGTGTTTCGGTAGCCGACAGCCTGCAGATTACCGTGAATCCCTCGCTGCAAATCGCCGCCGGCAACGACACCATCGTGATGAAGAACGCCCAGGCCATGCTGCATGCCGTCATGACGGGCGGCACTGAGCCCTACAGCTACGATTGGGCGCCCGCGCTGGCTTCAAGCACGCTTACCGGCCCGATGACCGCCACCACGCTCTTTACCGTAACCGGCACCGATGCCCAAGGTTGCGTGGCCACGGCCAACGTACAGGTAACGGTAGCCGACAGCTGCCTCGACGATGTGAAGATTGTCGGCAAGGAAAGCGGCAACTTGCAACAGGTTTGTCAAGACAGCCTGATCGAGTTCAAGGCACTTGTTACCGGCGGCAAGCCCGGAGCCTACACGATAGAATGGACCGTTACGCCCGCTTTGGCGGATGGAGACCTTATACCTTCGCAAAACAACGGTCAGCTTTGGATAAGTCCTTCGGTAGCGGGTACCTACACGGTAAGCGTGAAAGTGAGCGACACTTCCGCTTTGGCCGCCGCCCACTGTCAGGCTGAAGGACTGGTACAAAGCCACAGCATCACCCTCGAGGTGAAAGCCAAGAACCGTCTTGAAGTGAAACTGGCTCAACCCGACAGCATCTGTGCATCGGAAGCCGAAAGTCTTGCCTTGCAGGCCACGGCCCTCATAAACGGACTTGAAAGCACAGAGGTAAGCTACCACTGGTACCGGATACGCGGTGGCCGGATCTACGATTTGGGCTTGGGCGGCAGCCTCTTCAATCCCTCCGACAAAGCCGACGATGACCGCTACTTCGTAAGCGTTACCGCCATCGGCGAATGTCTCGAAAGCGCCACCGTGAACAGCGATACGGTAAGTTCGGTAATTTATCCGATGCCGCCCGCTATCCAGCCTTCGAACGTGATCTACTCGCCGGCCCGCCTGTGTAGCAACGACACGGCCTCGATCGAGATCAGCATGCCGGCGCACACTTCTTCGGTTTCTTCAAGCAGATGGACGCAGACCCTGCAATACAGTATCGACGGCGGTACCACATGGCAGACCAGTACCCTCTTCAAGCCCTTGCCCGACTTCTCGCCCTATCTGATAGCGGTCAAGAACCAGTACGGATGCAGCGACGACAAGAACAAGATAGCCGTTCAACATGCGCCGCAAAGCTTGGATGCCTGGCTGGAAGCCGGCCCGGACGATACGATTGTGGAAAACGAAACCTTCCGCGTACACGGCGATACGGTAGTGGCCCAAGGCACGCCGCAGTGGACTACCGCCGGAAGCGGCACTTTCGATAATCCCAACAGCCTGCATCCCGTTTATACGCCCTCTCAGGCCGATTACGAAGCAGGCGAGGTTACCCTCTACCTGAGTGTGAACAGTTTGGCCGAATGTCCGCTCCAAGACAGCCTTACCCTGTATATACTCGGTTGCGACACCTACTATATAGAACGCGACCTTGCCGATACCTTGGCCTGCAGCAACTCGCCCTTCACTCTCCGTGCCTCTTTGGGCAACAAGAAAGACATGCCCGTTCCCGAGGCCGTTTACGAATGGCAGTACCTGCGTCTGGGCCGACTCACCACCCTCCATGCCGATACGGGCTACGCCTCCGAATGGAGCTACCAGCATGAACGCGACTTTACCTATTACCTCACGGTAACCACGCCGAACGGCTGCCGGTTGATGGATACGATAAACGTAAGCCTGCAGGAACCTCCCGTAGCCGAAGGCAAGTTCAAGGTATATTATCCCAACGGTGAAAACGCCTTGAGCATGTGTCCCGGACAAACGGCACGCATCGAAATTGTCGATACCACAGGCCTGAATACCTATATCTGGCCCGACAGCACCGTAAGCGACGGTATCACCAACCGTACCTTCAGTGTGACGGCATGGCAGGATACTTTGGTGCCGGTACGCATTATCGGTATTGCCGGATGCAGCAACGACACGGTGGTACGCATAACCGTAGAACACAGTTTTGTGGTTGCCCCCAGCACCTCCGCCGACACCGTGATTTGCGTGGGCGACAGCATCAGTCTGCCGTTGCTTACCAGCGAACAGGTATTCCCGCCGGTAGTTTACTACAAGTGGACCACCCAAACGGGTCTGCCGCTTGATTCGGGCGACTACAACGCCCAACGCGGCCTTGCCTTGCTGCCTGAACAGGATACCACCGTTTACTTGGGCTACGCGGCCACGCAGGCCATGTGCTGGAACGATCCTCCGGTTAACTTCACCGTGGTGCGCAGCCACTATGAATTCGACCTGGGCGCCGACACGCTGGTATGTTACAACAGCAGCATCGCTTTCGATATGCCGGATCAGACGGAAAGCTATGTTATCAGCGGTGTCCGTGTGAATACCGATACCAAGGCGGCCGTCAAGATAGAAGCCGGACCCTTTGTTTCCGACACGGTAATCGGCATCACGGGAACTTCCCGCATCGGTTGCCGCCACACCGACACCATCCGCATCCGTGTGTTGCCCGAACCCTATCTGCGCTTCTCGATTGTTGAGGGCGATGCCTGCGCCATGCAGCCGTTCACCATCGGAGTGGATTCCATCCATGCCAAGGCCGGATATAACACCGAAGCATCCTACACCTACAGCTGGACGGTAAGCACCGCTTCCTTGGGCGCGGTAACCGGCACCGATTCGGTTATCAGCATCGTTCCCGGAGCCAAAGACAGGGAAGCCGAAGTAAGCCTTACGGTAACCAACCAATTGGGTTGCACCTATACTAAGCAAGAGATTATTCCGATTGTTGTCTGGGACAGCATTCCCGTTCTGCGCGACACCACCGTCTGCGAGGGCTCCCGTGTATCGCTGGTTGATTTCTACGGCCTGCTTGGCATGGGCTACCAGATCCAGTGGACCGGAAATTCGGCCGGAAGCGATGTGATGCCCGATGTTTATTCGGTAATCTCCGCCGTGGATACCACCAACCACTACCACTACAAGATAACCGCCGCCAACAACAACTGTGTGTACAGCGATTCGGCCGTTATCAAGGTGGTACCCAAACCCAGACTTACCCCCATCGAAGACGTATATACCTGTATGCTCACCTCCGTGCGTCTTATATATGCCAACGTAGGCAAGTATTCCGCCGCCCAATGGACCGTTGTGGATACCACGCCCGATCCGCAAGGCAGCAGAATGAGCAGCTACAGCGCCACAACCTCTGTATTCTATCCCTCGTCTTCCTTGCTGGCCAAGGGCGGGGTGGCCTACACCATCTTCACCGTTAAGGGTGCAGACGAATGTGCCCATGTGGAAGTGAGCGATACGATTCAGTTTACCTTCTCGCCCAAAATGAACATCACCGTGTTGGGTGGCATCCAATGTCTGGGTGCGGACGATGTACAGGTAAAACTCAGCATTCTCGACACCAATGTGGATCACTACATATGGATTACCAGTACCGTCGATACGGTACAGAACGCCGCAGGCCTGCTTTATCTCAACCCCGGCGGCGACACCAACAGGCTTTACCACGACACCCTGCGTGCATGGAACAAAGAAGGTTGCGAAGCCTCTCTGAATTATGCCGTACAGTTTGTGGGTACGCCTCATGTGGTTCCCGATACGGTGGAAATATGCTACGGAGACACCGCATTCCTGGAAGTAATCAATCCGAGTACCGTATTGCCGAGGTGGAGCGACCTCTCTACCGGCAAGGTAGTGGCTACCGGCAACACGGCAAAACTCTCTCCGCTGAAAACCACCACCTACGCCATTCAACAGTTGCGTAGCGCCGCAAACTGCGGAGGCTCCGACCGCGACACGGTAACGGTGAAGGTAAAAGACAGGCTGTTGGTTGAAACCACGGGCGATACCAATGTGTGCGAGGTAACCATGGTGAATGTGGGCGTGAAGAGCGTTTCCAAAACCATAAGCCGTTATCAGTGGATAGACAGCGCCAGCGGAGAAGTGGTAAGCACCGACAGTGCGTTTGTTGTAAACATAGAAGAAGACAAGACCTATTATCTTACCGTGTGGAACGATGAAGAAGGATGTCGCGACTACGATACCCTGCGTCTGACCTACGGCGGCAATGTCTATAAGTTGAGCGTTTACGACACCACCATTCTTGCCGGATCGAGACTTGAAGTTTACGTAAGCGGTCCCGAACCCGATGCCTCGGATTGCATGTACCGGTGGTACAATCATACCGATTCGGTTCAGATATGCCGTCAAGACAGCATATTCCCCGTTTCCGTTGACAAAGACACCCGTTACACGCTCTATCTGCGCGGTGGAGAACATGAATGTTATCCCACTTTGAACGTTCATGTGAAGGAACTTTATCTCAACGATACATCGGTATGCGACTACTGCCGCACCGAAGTAGGGCTCAAAGCCGATACCGCCACCGATATCAGCTATGTGGAATGGCGTTATGCCGACACCCTGCGTTTCAGCTCCACCCATGCCAATCCGGTGAACCTGAGCTTTACGTATGCCGATACCGTGTATAACCGCAGCGAATCCTACACCGATTCTTCCCGTTACCACGTGTATGTGGTACCCTTCCAGGGCGTACGCAAGGAACGTGATACGGTTGTTGTAAATCCGTTCTGCGACAGTATCTTCAGCCAGCCCTATATCAACCTTGAATACGAAGGTCAGTACAAAGACCTCGATATCTACCGTGAACACCTGCGCTGGAACAAGGTGGATGTTGTATGCAAGGAAGCCGGCGAAGGCAAGAAGTTTGTCTGCGATACAGTGTTTGCGGTACGTAGAACACAGAATGACATGACGGGAGAATGGATTACCATGCGTCTTGATGCCGGACAAATCGTGAATTGCCGGGAAGTGGACAGCATTTGTGCCATCACTTCAACAGAGCATGTGGTAGATCCCTATGGAGAAACGGACACGGTAAAAGTGGTATTGGACTGCTCGGGCAACAAACCGGTTGAATCCCAGATTGTATGTGATACGATTTATACACTGACAAAAGGTGGAACCACATGGAGCCCGACTTTTATAAGAGGTGCTTATACGGTTGAAAACTGTCAGCAATTGGCCGAAAATTGTTCGGTTACCGGCTATGAAGTGGTTCGTGCGCTTGACAATACTTCGGAACGGGTAATACCGAAGATTGAATGTAACGTCAATGTTAAGAAAACGATATGCGATACCCTATATACCTTGAAGAAGGGTGGTACTTCATGGAATATCGTTTATGAACGTATTAATCCTACAGTGATTAATTGTCGGGAAGTTGATGTAACCTGTGAGATAACCTATACTACGGAACGTGCGTTGGATAACAGTAGCGAAACGGTAATGGCAGTGGTAACATGCGTAACGCCGCCGAGCGATACTGTATCTGTAGCGAAGAAGACTATATGCGATACGATATACCCGATCGTACGGGT
>CAMWNM010000002.1 GCA_947175635.1 uncultured Bacteroidales bacterium
GCATATATGTCGACCACAATCCCTCTGTTCCGCAAAGCGGGGATAGAGGTAAATAGTATCTATGAAATATTGAACCTCGGCATTTACATTACCAATGCCGTCAAGACGCCTAAATCGGAATACGCTGTTTCAAAAGAAAGCATTGAAGAAAGTCTGCCGTATCTTGAAAAGGAGCTTGAGCTGTTTCCCAATCTTCAGGTTGTCATGCTAATGGGTGATGTGGCGAAAAAAGCTTTTAATATGATAAGCAAAAAAGCAACTGGGAAAAATGCCGTTCCAAGTATATCTACTTACAAGTTGCGTAATACTGAGATTTTTTATAAAGGATGGCGCATCCTGCCTTCTTATATAATGACAGGTCAAAACCTCCTTATCGAAAAATCAAAGTTTCAAATGGCATCAGAGGATATTGCCTTGATGTACCGGTTAATTAAAGAATCATGATTACAATATGGCTGTTACACCTGATAACATTCTGAAATATTGCCTTGACAACCTTGAAGGAGTTGTCGAAGTTCGTAGCTGGGGCGAGCGTGGTATTTTCTATAATCCCAGTAGCGTACTGAAACGTGGCGTATATGTCTTGACAATCAAAGAAAAGGATGGTGACAATGACCGAGCTTCCCAACTAGACCGTGTGGGAGCGTGGCGAGTAAATATAGGTGTTCGAAAACAGACATTCCGCACTTTGTTCGGAGAATTACCCAAACGTCCATGCAAAGGTAGTATTGTGGATATGCCATATAACTTTACTGCAAAGAATGTCATTATGCCGCATCCTGTCTATGCGTGGATGGGTTGGATTTGCGCTTTGAGCCCATCCGAAACGACTTTTGAATCATTGAAGCCATATATCCTCGAATCTTATGAATATGCAAAAGAGAAATTCAGCAAAAGGAAATAGCCGTTATGATAACAAACATATGTATTGATTGTGTATCACAGTTGCAGTAATTTACCATTGGCGATTGCTCGTTTTGCAGCAGAGCGCAGCGACATAGCTTTGTGTATGATATTGTTTTAGGCTTTATAAGGTAATTGGAAATGGAAAGAATCACTGATCAATGCATAGTCGCTCGGCAGTTTTCTTAAATAATACAAAAACACCCAATTTTACATTCTTGGGTGTAAAACTGGGTGTTTGCTTTGCAATTTGCTGATTTTCAGCATTTATTGCGGAGAGAGAGGGATTCGAACCCTCGGTACCCAAACGGGTACAACGGTTTTCGAGACCGCCCCGATCGACCACTCCGGCATCTCTCCTGAACTACGCTCAACGCATAGTGTTCTGTGGAACGGGTTGCAAAAGTAGCAAAATATTTTGATGTAACCCCATATCTTAAAAATTCATAATATTAAATTCTTTTAACTTAAAATATTAGGCATCGATTTTTTATTGCCGGTTCTTTGCCGCATAAAAAACGTGCCTTATGGAAAACACACCGGAAGTATATCCAACACCCGCAAAAACGGCCGTACGGAAAGGCATAAAAGACCTTCTCGGAGGCATGTGGCTTTTCTTTCTCATGCTAATTTCGTGCGTGCAAGCCGGCGCTTCCTCCACCTTTCCTGCACCGGTACAAACCGATACCTTTTACCGGATTGCCTTCTACAATGCCGAGAACTTTTTCGACTGCCTGCACGATTCAGGTAAAAACGATCATGACTTTACCCCTACGGGAATCAAAGGTTGGGGCAAAACCAAATACACCAACAAGCGCAACAATCTCTTCAAGGTCATCGCCGCCCTCAATGCCGCTTGTCCGCTGGCGGCTCTCGGCATGGCCGAAATCGAAAACGCCCGCGTGCTGCGCGACTTGTGCATGGGCACCCCTTTGCGCTACCTGCAATTCGACTTCGTTCATTTTGAAAGCCCCGATCCTCGCGGCATCGATGTAGCCCTGCTTTACCGTAAAGACATCCTCCGGATCGATACCGCCTTTATACACCCGCTGATCATTCCACCCGACACAACCGCCCGCACCCGCGACATCCTGTATGTACGGGCAACCCCTCGAAAGGGGGTGAACCTACCCGACACACTGCACCTTTTCGTGAACCATTTCCCCTCCAAATACGGCGGGGTACAGGAAACCGACCACAAAAGGGCTGCGGCCGCACGCTTGCTGCGGAAGGCCTTAGACAGCATTGCATGCCGCCATCCTTCAGCCTTCGTGCTCGCCATGGGCGATTTCAACACCGTGCCGGAAGACAGTGCGCTCTATCTCCTGCGAACCGACCCTTATGTAAACCTTATGCACAACAAAAACTGGCACGGCAATAAAGGCAGCCACAAATTCAGGGAAACCTGGAGCACGATAGACCACATCATCGTGCACCGTTCCGTCCTGAATCAAGTGAAAATGCAACAATCCTTCCGTTTCGATCCGCCCTTTTTACTGCAAACCGATGAAAAATACATGGGGGAAAAACCCTTCCGAACCTTTTACGGAGCCAAACATCTGGGCGGATACAGCGACCACCTGCCGGTTTATGTGGATATCCTCCAAACAAAACAACCGGAAAACGCCTGCAAGCAAACGTTTTCCGGTTGTCCACCCCAACAAACAAAGATAACTTATCCGCACTTGGAATAACCGCAGGAAGGACAAGTAAGGCAACCTTCCTTGTAAACCAAACCGGGTTCGCCACATTCAGGACATTTGGTTTTTTCGGCGATGGTTCCGTTGGGAATGTATTTCTTCAAGGCTCTCACCACACCGTTCTTCCAGGTATTGATCTGGTCGTCGGAACCCAACTTGAGGCCGTTGATCAAATCGATGATTTTAGGCAGATCCGCACCCTGGCGCAAAATACTCGAAATCAAAATCGCATAATTCCAATATGTTTCATCGAAAGTACGCGAAAGCCCTTCCCAATGCACACGATAACCGTCTTTATCCTTGAACTCGAAGTCGTAGCGCGCCTGGGCGTTCTCATCCTTGCGCACACGGATAATCTCGCCCTTGTTCACAAACGAAGGCAAGGGAAAGTCTTCCGCCCGGCCGGTGAATATTTCGTAAGGACGGCCTTCATATAAGCCCACTACCGCAATCCACTTCTCATAGTCGTTCTGGAAACGGACTACATCGGCCTGCAACACATCGGGACGGGAAGGCGCTTTGGGGGGCTCCACCGTTTCCTTTTTCTTATCGGCAATCAAAACGCCGGAACGGGAACCGTCCCGGTAAATCGTCATGCCCTTACAGCCGCTTTCCCATGCGGTGCGGTAAATCTCGCTCACCAATTCTTCCTTGGTCTGATTGGGAACATTCACGGTAACACTGATGGAATGGTCAACCCACTTCTGCACCGCCCCCTGCATCTTCACCTTGCTTACCCAGTCTATATCGGTAGAAAGGGCCTTGTAGTAAGGCGACTGGGCAATCAAGGCCTGCAATTCCTCTTCGGAATAGGCATTGAGGTTGGCCGTATCGTGCCCCGTAACCTTAAGCCATTCGAGAAACTTGGGATGAACCACGGTATATTCTTCAAAGGAATCCCCTACCTCATCCACAAAGTCCACCCGCACGCCTTTTTCTCCCGGATTCACCTTACGACGCCGTTTGTAAGCAAGCATGAACGCAGGTTCGATACCGGAGGTAGTCTGTGTACAGATACTTACACTGCCGGTAGGCGCCACTGTCAACAAAGCGATGTTGCGACGACCGTATCGGGCCATGTTTTCGTAAAGTTCCGGTTCGGCTTCCCGCAAACGATTGATAAACGGATTGGCCGCCTCACGCTTGGTATCGTAAACAGGGAAAGCCCCTCTTTCCTTGGCCATCTCAACCGATGAACCATAAGCGGCCAACGCCAGATTTTTATGTACTTCCACCGAGAAATCGGTAGCATCCTCGGTGCCGTAACGCAAACCGAGCGCGGCCAACATATCCCCTTCTGCGGTAATACCCAAACCTGTACGGCGGCCTTGACGGCTTCTGTCCTGGATCTTGAGCCAGAGTTCCGTTTCGGTGCGCTTCACGTCTTCCGTTTCCGGATCCTGCCCCACTTTGGCAAGAATACGATCCACATGCTCCAGTTCCAAATCAATAATGTCATCCATAAAACGCTGCGCCACACGAACATGGCTACGGAAAAGAGACATATTGAATTTGGCTTCCGGCGTAAAGGGATTTTCTACGTAGCTATAAAGGTTGAGCGCCAGCAAACGGCAACTGTCGTAGGGACAGAGAGGTATCTCGCCGCAAGGATTGGTGGAAACGGTGCGGAAACCGAGGTCCGCATAGCAATCGGGCACCGATTCCTTGATGATCGTATCCCAGAACAAAACACCGGGCTCGGCCGATTTCCATGCATTGTGGATGATCTTATTCCATATCTTGCGGGCGTCCACCTTCTTTACGTAAACGGGATTGGCCGAATCAATGGGATATTGCTGAATGAAAGGCTGACCCGAAACCACGGCCTGCATGAACTCATCGGTAAGCTTTACCGAAACATTGGCGCCCGTTACCTTGCCCTCTTCCAGTTTGGCATCGATAAAACGTTCCGAATCGGGATGTTTGATACTGATACTCAACATTAAGGCACCGCGACGACCATCCTGCGCCACTTCGCGCGTAGAGTTGGAATAACGTTCCATGAAAGGCACGATACCGGTGCTGGTAAGCGCGCTGTTCTTTACCGGACTTCCCGTAGGACGGATATGCGAAAGATCGTGTCCCACCCCACCGCGACGTTTCATGAGCTGCACCTGTTCCTCATCTATCTTCATGATGCCGCCGTAAGAATCGGAACTGCCCCGGTTGCCGATAACAAAGCAATTGGAAAGAGAGGATACCTGGAACTTATTGCCGATGCCCGCCATCGGGCTGCCCTGCGGAATGAGATAGCGGAAATCCTTCATCAACTGATAGGCTTCCTCGGCCGACACCGGATTGGGATACTTGCTTTCGATACGCGCCAATTCACCGGCGATACGGCGGTGCATATCATCGGGGGTCTTTTCGTATATGTTCCCTTCGCTGTCTTTAAGCGCATACTTGTTCATCCACACCGTGGCGGCGAGGGAATCCCCCTTGAAATATTCGGTGGAAGCCGCCAATATGTCTTCGTGCGCATAGGCCTCGGGCTGCTTTTCGATGGGTTCCTGTTCAGGCATTACTTTGCTCATATCCAAATTACCTCTTTGTTCTTTCAGTTTGTTGTAAGGATGGGTAACCGCCCGTGGCTCGGTGTCGGTCGGAACATCCGCCAGACGCGTTTCGGAGATCATTTCTCCCGCATGGACGCCAGAAAATAAATCCGCCTGCATATCTCGCTGTATATTATTGTTTTTTAATCTTCCTACCGGCAAAAATTCATCCTCCCCTATCGCATATACAAACCGAACCCCACACACCTCCCTTGACACGCTGTCGGGGAATATTTTTTCAAATTCCTGATTTTCTTGAAATTTCAGCTTCCCGAAACCAAAAACCATAGCGATGAACAAAATTAGAGGCTTTTTCCAACTCTCCCATTCTTCCCCTTTCCGATATTATAAACATTGCTTGTTGGTTTCTTTTTTTTTATACACAAACACATGTTTAACAATAAACTACAGGTGCATCGCCATTTTTCAACACGATATTAACAAGCGGAATTCAGAAAGTTTTATAAGCGGTAAAATTTCCAATTCTTCCTATGCTTCGCGAAGCAGATTTTCACAAAGTTCCACCATGCCTTCGGCGGCACGTTTCTGAATGAAATGAACGGAATTGGCAATGCGGCTCAGATCGGGACGGGCGGGATCCACCAGATAAACGGGAATGTCTTTCCTTACCGCAAACACCAGGGAAGCGGCCGGATAAACAGCCAACGAGGTACCGCATACCACCAGAATGTCGGCCGTGGAGGCGATACGGCAGGCCGGGTCGTAGTTGGGTACCGATTCACCGAAAAACACCACATGAGGCCGCAACAAATCACCGTACGGGTCTTTGGCATCCAATGCTTGCTTCCAGACCCGGGCGTAACAGTCAACATCCTGCCCCGCTTCCACCGCTTTCACCGCTTCCTGCCAACCCTCTATGGCATAGATACGGTCGGCGTGGCTGAGGCTGCGCAACTTGCTCAACTCGCCGTGCAGATGCGTGATTTTGGTACTGCCGGCCCGTTCGTGCAGGTCGTCTATGTTTTGAGTAATCACTTCCACTTCGTAGGCCTGCTCCAAGGAGGCGATGGCCGTATGGGCCGGATTAGCCCGCTTCTGGAGCAGTTCCCGCCGACGGATATTGTAGAAATCGATAACTGTGGGACGGTTATGCACCAAGGCCTCGGGGGTACAGACATCTTCTATCCGGTAGTTGGCCCAAAGACCGTCGGAATCCCTGAAAGTGGCGATGCCGCTGTCGGCACTCACGCCCGCCCCGGTAAAAACAACTATTTTTTTCATCTCTTCTATCTATTATCTATGTTATGGATAAAACAATTTATTTAAAGTGTCGTTTGATGCGCGCGCGATCTTCGTTCGCCTTTTCGCTTTTGTGGTACAGCTCAATATATACGATTCTACCCTCTTGTTCGAAATACGCATAAACCAAACGGAAACCGCTCTGTACCCCCTTTCCTTTAAACGAGCGGCTGGCTATCTTCTTTACTTTGATAACACAGGTTTCGATCCCCAAACCCTCTATTCTAAAACTGAAGGCGGGATTGGCATCGGGATTGGTTTTCAAAACCATTCCAAGCACTTCGATATCCTTATCCAGCGTACGGTATTTTTTCGACAGACGCCTTAAATCCTTATCGAACTCCTCCAGTTTCCCGATATTAATCATCATCCCCGCTGTTATAGGTTCTCACCGAATATGGCACATCCCGATAAAATACCAACTCGTAATCAATGGGCTGAAGTTCCTTGGCGGCTTTCCACGGCATATCCCCGTGCGAATATTCACTTATTTCCGCTGCAGACATTCCGCTCAATTTGTCGAGAACATTTTTCACCACTTCCAGTTCCGCACCGTTGAACAGTTTTTTATTCGCACTTACCAACGGCAGATAGCGTTTTTGAGAATAGCCAAAATAATCTACCGTCAAGGACTTTAGTTGTCCCGCGACCTCCATATCGCTCAAAACCGCAGAAACTTCCCGGGGAACCGGGCCGTTGGCCAACTTTCTGTATGTCGCTCCCGAAAGATGTTCTTCGTAAAGCTCATAGTAATTGAAATCACAGAAATAAAGAAGTTTATACAACACCGTCTCTCCGATATTGGGCTTTCCCGCACAACGTTCCAAGATATACAATATCAGGTTGATCAACTTTTCTTTATTCAACCGAGGTTGCGACTGACGCACCACCGGTTCGGAATTTTCCTGTTTTTCCATATCGGAAGGCTTATCGTATTTGAAATCCGCCGACATAATCTCATCCAGTGAGAAATTCAATATATTGGAAAACTTAAGCAGTTCTATTGCGCTGACATTCCTTTTCCCCAATTCGATTTGCGTTAAAGATGGCCGGGAAATACCGGTTTCAGAAGCTAATCTTTCCTGAGAAATCTTGCCTCTGGTTCGAAAATACGCAATTCTCTTTCCTATTTCCTTATTATCTAAAACAGTTTTCATTTCCTATCCTACCTCTTTGATATGGCAAAGATAGGGAATTGTTTTGATTTAAAACATAGGCTTGTATTATTTTCTTACAAAACAACGATATGAAACAAACAATCTCCTATCTTTACAATCAAATTAGCCACGCATTATATTCATCGCCATTCTGACCTATAAGAAACCTTTGGAGGAGACTGACCGCTTCCTGTAGCCGCACCGTGATTTTTTATCCGTGCATTACGCGGCAAGAGACCTCATCTCCTCCGGGCCGCAGACACCGAAAAGGCGGCGTCATCATGCTTGAGGCTAACAGCCGTCAGCCTCAAAGCGCGCCCCGAGAAGACGTACCGCCAAGTGGAACTGAACACCGTGGAAAGCATAGTCGTGTTCCGCACCGTGAAATAATTACGATATTTGTCCAATAGGTCACTAGGCCTTATCTTCGCAGGGCAAAAAAAAACCCGGATTCATCACCAGCATCTAGAAACTGGGAGAGGAACACCCGGGACTGCGTTGCAAATATAGACACGAAAACGATGCAAACCAAATATTTCTTTGAAAAAGTTTTTTCGACAGAGCGAATGGGACGCTACTATGCGGCTCATCCACAAGATGAAGCTTTAGCTATCGCACACTATCAATCAAACATAGAGTTGTCAAGTTCATTCTACGCTTGCCTTTCTGTTTTCGAGGTGGCATTAAGAAATTCTCTTAACAGGGAATTGAAAACAAAATTCGGCCAAGAGGATTGGTATCGTTTACTCCATTCCACGCCAGGATTAAACGGTTTGAATTACTATATAACCGAAGCACAACGACATATCAGCAATCGAGGTGAAATCGTCACGGCATCTAAAATAGTGGCCGAACTCACTTTTGGCTTTTGGGTATCGCTGATGAACAGCCAATACGAAAAGGTGTTATGGCATGATTTACGACGCGCTTTCCCTTATATGCCCAAAGAACTGCGAAAAAGAAAAAACATTTCCGCTCCGCTGAACAATTTTCGGACTTTCAGGAACAGGGTGTTCCACAATGAACCCATCTGTTGGAGTCGTACCTATATTGATAAGATACATAAAGAGATTTTGCAGACATTATCTTGGATCAACAAGGATATTCCTATTTGGCTAAAGGAGTTTGACACCGTAGATATGGTGTTGAATCAGATCTCGGAACGGCTGGGATGGCAATAATCAAAAAACACCTTTCCACTTTTTGTCTAATAGACCGGCTTTTCAACTATTGTGTGTCGCCTATTCTTTATGTTAAACTTGGTTGCTTGAGAGACCCATCTATTAACTCTTACTGAGATTGATTTCAGCAAACTTTATATCTTCATCTAAGATAAAGTCTGGTGCTTTAATATCGGGAAGTAGATACTCTTCTTTATCCGGCATTACGTTAAGTATAGCATCATCAGATATACTCAGATGTGAGCGTATTGTTTTAAAGAATTTCACTTCCGAGTATTGTATAAGGCTATCGGCTTCTATCATTTCTATTGCAATCCGAATGATTTCGAGTTGCTCTTCGTTAGAGAAGCTATTGTTATCTAATAGGTGCTTGATTCGGCGTTCGAAAAAACGCAGGCCCTTTCTCCGGTTCTTTACCAAACTGCCCAGGACTTGCTGTCCGCTATCCGGCAAAAAAAATTTAAGGCAATCTTGGATATCCTTGACAGATTGTCTCTCCCTTCGGGATTCTCTCTCGAAATAGAGGAAGAGCAACTGCCCGGTCGACGAGGCTCCAACAGCGAAATTTTGCTGAAAAACAAAGTCGGCGATTGTTTGGACGTTGATCAGTTATGGGATTATATCCTCGTAGAGGATTCCCTCCCCGGGGTCTGGCAGGCTTATCTCTTACATAGAATAGAACATTCTCTGCCTCTCTGGGGGCACGCGAGATACGACAGCCGATCTTATCTCTACGCCGCCGGTGATGAAAAATGGATCACTCCGTTCCAAGAACAAGACAAAGATTTCATTCAATCAAACATTCGATCTTTCAATATTGAGCCGCTTGTTTTGGAAATTGACGGCAGTTATTATGTCAGCTGCTGCTTCTGGAGCGACTTCGAGGGATTGATCCGGGAAACGCTGGAGGTTTCCATCTCAGAAAACAGGGCCTCCTTCAACGAGGTAGACCAAAAATGTTTATTTGAATACAGCTGCGGCGTTCACTTTTAGAAAAAGTATTGCACGACCTATACCGGTCGCAAGCCATGAGGGTCTCGTCCCCCCTGCCGAAGCAATCATAAAAAAACGTAAATTTGCGCCCGCTTATAAAGGGGGGGGCGCCGTCTTGCGTGTGTACCTGAGCCTCTTTTTAGGATTGCAAAAACAAACACACCATGATAAAACGTATTCTGTTAACGGGTTCTTTCGGGCAAATCGGTTCGGAACTCACCTGTGCCTTGCGTAAGATTTACGGAGGTGAAAATGTTATTGCCACAGACTTGGATCTGAACCGGGTTACCGACAAGATTAAGAACGGCGGTCCCATCGAGCAATTGGACGTTTTGGACGGAAAACGCCTGGCCGAACTCATCGACAAATACCAGATCGACGCCATTTTCCATCTGGCCGCCATCCTTTCGGCCGTGGGCGAAAAGAACCCCATGCTGGCATGGAACATCAATATGGGCGGCACCATCAACGTTTACAACGTAGCTAAGGAAAAGGGCATCAAACGTATCTTCGCCCCCAGTTCCATGGCGGCTTTCGGCCCCACCACTCCGGCCGACATGACTCCGCAGGACACCGTGCTGCAACCCTCCACGATGTACGGCATCACCAAGGTTTCCTGCGAGCTTCTGGGCCAATACTATATCGACAAGTTCGGCATGGATATCCGCGGGGTACGCTACCCGGGCATCATTTCGAGCGAGACCCTGCCCGGCGGCGGCACCACTGACTACGCGGTGCAGATTTACTACGACGCCATCAAGTACGGTAAGTTCGAGTGCTTCCTTTCGGAAAATTCCATGCTTCCGATGATGTACATGCCCGACTGCCTGAAGGCCACCATCGACCTTTTCCACGCCGAAAAGAGCCGTCTCAAACACAGCACGGGCTACAACATCGCCGCCTTCAGCGTAACGCCCAAAGACATGTACGAATCGGTGAAGAAATACATGCCCAACCTTGAAATCGTTTACAAGCCCGACTTCCGTCAGGCCATCGCCGATTCCTGGCCCAACTCCATCGACGACAGTTGCGCCCGCGCCGAATGGGATTGGAAACCGGCCTACGATCTGGACACCATGACCCGCGAAATGCTTGATCTTGTCGGTGCCAAATACAAAGCCGGCAAATTCTAATCCACGCTGCCATAAACCAAAAGAAACCCTGCCGGATGACGGCAGGGTTTCTTTTTTCCCACAAGAGCGAAGCGACTTGTGCCGTGCGACAGCAAAAGGCCTCGCCCTTGGCGGCCCCGCACTCCGGTCCTTTCACCCACGGCGCCGGCAGGCGCGCTCCCAAGAGCGCTTTCCGATTCTTTCTCTTTTTTGGCCATGCCTTTTTTCTCTTTCTTGGCGGCTCCAAAAAAGAAAAAAAGGCAAAAAAGACTACCTTTGCATCCAAAACAAGGGCGTCGGGGCGGAACGCCGCCCCGAGAAAAAACAAGACCATGGCAAACCACGAAGAACAATTCAAGAAACTCGTCTCCCACGCCAAAGAATACGGCTTCATCTTTCCCTCGAGCGAAATCTACGACGGCCTTGCCGCCGTTTACGACTACGCCCAGTACGGTGCGGAATTAAAAAAGAACATCCGCGACTACTGGTGGAAATCGATGGTGCAGATGCACGAAAACATCGTCGGCATCGACTCGGGTATATTCATGCACCCCACCATCTGGAAAGCATCCGGCCATGTGGACGCATTCAACGATCCCATGATCGACAACAAGGACTCCAAAAAACGTTACCGCGCCGATGTGCTGATTGAAGATTACTGCGCCAAACTGGAGGCCAAGATAGAAAAAGAGGTGGAAAAGGCCGCCCGGAAATATGGAGAGGCCTTCAATAAAGAGGAGTTTGTAAACACCAACGGCCGTGTGCTGGAATACGCCAACCGCATCAAGGAGATATCCCGCCGCATGAACCACGATTTGGAAACGAACGACCTGGCCGACCTCAAGAAACTGATTGAGGAACTGGAAATCGTGTGCCCTATCTCCGGATCGCGCAACTGGACCGATATCCGCCAGTTCAACCTTATGTTTTCCACCAAAGTGGGTTCGGTAAGCGAAGAGGCGAACACCATTTACCTGCGCCCCGAAACGGCCCAGGGCATCTTTGTGAATTTCCTCAACGTGCAGAAAACCGGCCGGATGAAGATTCCCTTCGGCATCGCCCAGACGGGAAAGGCCTTCCGCAATGAAATCGTGGCGCGCCAGTTCATTTTCCGCATGCGTGAGTTCGAACAGATGGAGATGCAGTTTTTCTGTGCGCCCGGCACCGAAATGGAGTGGTTCGAATACTGGAAGAAAGAACGTATGGACTGGCATCTCTCCTTGGGTATGCCGGCCGGAAACTACCGTTTCCACGACCACGAAAAACTGGCCCACTACGCCAACGCCGCCACCGACATCGAATTCAATTTCATGTTCGGTTTCAAGGAACTGGAAGGTATCCATTCGCGCACCGACTACGACCTGAGCCGCCATCAGGAATTCAGCGGCAAGAAACTCCAATATTTCGACACCGAACGCAACGAAAGCTATGTGCCCTATGTGGTGGAAACATCCATCGGCCTGGACCGTATGTGCCTGGCCGTGATGAGCAACGCCTACACCGAAGAAAAACTGGAAGACGGCTCCGAAAGGGTGGTGATGAAGATTCCGGCCAAGATAGCTCCCTACAAAGTAGCCGTTCTGCCCTTGGTGAAGAAAGACGGTATGCCCGAAAAGGCACGTGAGATTCTGCATTGCCTGCAACCGCTCTTCATGTGTCAATACGAAGAAAAAGACACCATCGGCCGCCGCTACCGCCGTCAAGACGCCATCGGAACTCCTTTCTGCATCACGGTAGACACCGATACGCTTTCCGGAGATACGGTAACGGTACGCGAACGCGACACCATGGCACAGGAGCGGATCTCGATTAAGGAAATAGCCTCCTATATAGCCGAAAAACTGAAATAAGACCGACCTTATCCTTACTTTAAAACACCTGAAGATGTCGAAGAAAATGCCGATAGGCGTGGTGTATTCCACCGACCCGGATTTTCAGTACCGTTACGAGGAAACGGAAGAAGCGGAAACCCTGGAGCCGGCCCGTCAGGACTTGCGCGTGATGCGCGACAGCAAACGGCGGGCAGGGAAGACCGTAACCCTGATAACGGGTTTCGTGGGGAAAGAAGCCGATTTGGAACAACTTGGCAAAACGCTGAAAACCCGTTGCGGCATAGGAGGAACGGCCAAAAACGGTGAAATCGTGCTGCAAGGCGACGTGAGAGATAAAGTTTGCGAAATACTAACCAAAGAAGGATACCGGTTCAAACGGGCCGGCGGCTGATTCCTATGAGCAGATCCGACATACAGCAACATAGAGGCTCTTTTGCTTCGGTGGCCATGCAACCCGAGCATCCCGATTGGACACGGGCCATTCGGCGCGAAACTTCTTCCCCTCTGAAGACCGATGAGATAAGGAGCGAATTCGGCCGCGACGCCGACCGTATCCTCCACTCCCTGGCCTATTCCCGCCTCAAATCCAAGACCCAGGTTTTTTTCCATACCAACGACGACCGCATCTGCACCCGTATCGAACACGTGAACCACGTGATTTCGGTAAGCAGCACCATCGCCCGTTTTCTGGGGCTCAACTCCGAACTCACCTATGCCATCGCCATGGGACACGATCTGGGACATGCTCCTTTCGGTCATTCGGGCGAGGTTTTTTTAGATGAGCTCTGCAAAAAATACGGTCTGGGGGAATTCTGGCACGAAAAAAATTCGCTTCGGGTGGTGGACAGCCTTGAGTTGTTGCAGGATTCGCAAGGTTCCTACAAAAACCTGAACCTCACCTATGCCGTGAGAGACGGCATCGTGGCCCATTGCGGCGAAGTGAACCAATCTCTTCTGCGTCCCCGCGAAGAGACTGTGGATCTGGAAGCCTTCACCAAGCAAAACCGTTTTGAACCCTATACATGGGAAGGCTGCGTGATGAAAATTTCCGATAAGATAGCCTATCTGGGAAGAGACCTGGAAGATGCCCGCCGTCTGGGTATCCTTTCGGATGCGGAACAGAAAGAGCTCGACCTTATCCTGCTGGGGTTTCCGCACGTGGAGGCGGCCAACAACACCAACTTCATCCATATCTTCATTACCGATCTCTGCCGCCACAGTTCGCCCGAAAAAGGATTATGCTTTTCGGAAGAGGTATATCAACTGATGAAAACGGTGATGAAGTTCAATTACCGTCATATCTACAAGCATCACCGTCTCAAAAGCTACGAGGCCTATGCCCGCCTTGTCATCGTTTCTCTCTATGAGGCGCTTGCCCAAAGCTTTGGCGGCACCGATACGCTCACCAAACTCAAGAAAGACTTTGTGCCTGTCTATCCCAAGTTCGGAGCGGCCTTTCTGGAATGGATAAGCCTTTTGGTAAAGGAAACCGGCACAGACACCCCCTACAAGCGTCTCTACGACCTGCGGGAAGAACGCCACTACAACCGGGCCATCATCGATTTTCTGTCTTTGCTTACCGACCGCGCCGTAATCGAATACTTCAACGAACTCACTTCGTTTTAAGACCCGCCGCTTCCCGGCTTCTGTCGTTTTTATTTCTTGATTTGTCGAAAAAAAGCGGCTTCCAATGCATTGTGGGCTTGTTCTTAGTATATCCATACATTACCTTTGCTTCGCTTGAAGTTATCTATAATCATGATGCCTACTCTGTTTATGCTGCCCTTATCCCTCTGTCTGTCGGCTTCTTTGTCCGCGTCCGACACGCTTTCCCTTTCAGGCGAATCCGGGATTACGGCCGTGGAAAAAAAACAATCGCCCGCCACATGGACGCTGCAAGACTGTATCGATTACGCCCGTGAGAACAACTTACAGGTAAAATCATCGCAGTTGGACCGTCAGAGCGCGGATGTGGAACTCAAAACCGCCAAAGCTTCCCGTTGGCCGAGCTTGAGTTTCGGCTCCACACAAGGATTCAGCAACGGCAGCAAGTGGAACGAGGGTAACGGTAACTTTGTAACCGACCCCCAGTACACGGGCACTTACAATATCTCGGCCAGCGTTACGCTCTACAACGGCGGCAAGGTCAACAATACCATCAAACAACAGAAAGTGCTTAACCAGGTCAGCCGCTTTCTGGTGGAAAAAGCGCAAAACGACATAGAGCTTGCCGTTACCGCCTCTTTTCTGGAGGTGCTTTATGCCCTCGAAAGCCTTTATACCGATTCGGCCGTGCTTCAAAATTCCCTTGCCCAATGGGAAAAGGCCGGAATCCAATATGAAGAAGGTGCCATCCGCCAGAGCGAATACGCCCGCATACAGGCCCAGTACGAAAGCGACAACTATAATTACGTAGTGTCGCAGAACAACCTTAGGAACCGTAAGCTGGAGTTGAAGCAACTGCTGGAACTCGGCCCCGATGAAAGGCTTGAAGTTGCCGTGCCCGATACCAAAGCCCTGGATTTGAACCGGACGCTTCCTGCCGCGGCGGATATTTACGAAAACGCCTTGCAGAACATGCCGGAAATAAAGGCTTCCGAATTGCGTGTCTCGGCTTCGGAATACGCCCAGAAGGTGGCGCGTGCCCAGATGATACCCTCTCTCAGACTCAGCGCCTCGGTGGGAACCGGTTACTATACCTCCGGCCCGTTCACGTTTCTCAACCAGATGCACAATAACCTGAACGAGAATCTCAGTTTGGGCATCACGATTCCCATTTACCAGAACCGCACGGCCAAATCTTCGGTTGAGACGGCCAAAATAAACACCGAACAGGCACTTGTGGATCTACAGTCCCAGCAAAAGCAGTTGCTTAAGGAAATAGAACAGGCATGGCAGGACGCTAACTCGGCCCAGTCGCGTTTCTTGGCCGCCAGCCGTCAGCACGAGGCCGCTTCCTTAAGCTACAGTCTGGTTACGGAAGAATACCAGGTGGGAGGAAAAAGTCTGGTGGATGTGCTTACCGAAAAATCCACCTATCTCTCTTCGGTGGAAGAAATGTTGAAAGCCAAATACCAGGCGGTGCTTTCCATGCGCCTGCTTGATTTTTATATGAACCGCCCCGCCGCATTTTAAGCGGGGATGTTGGATTGAAACAAAAAGGGTGATGAAACGAAAAAAAGTATTTCTCTGGACGGGTGTGGCCCTTGTGGTGATTGCCGGCCTTGCGGGCTGGCGTTTTTTAGGCCATGCCAAGGTGAAATCGGCTTACGAAACCTATACGGTATCTCGTGGCGATATGGAAAACAGCGTTACGGCAACCGGTACCGTAAAACCCATGGAACAGGTGGAGGTGGGTACACAGGTATCGGGTATCATCTACAGGATTTATGTGGATTACAACTCCGAAGTAAAGAAAGGGGAAATTATCGCCGAGCTGGATAAAACCGTATTGCAGACCGAATTGGACGCAGCCCGCTTGAGCGTGGAATCCAACAAGAACGAGTTTCTCTATCAGGAAAAGAACTACAAACGCAACAAGGCCTTGTACGAAAAGAAACTGATCAGTCCCAGCGAGTTCGAAACGGTTGAATACACCTACGAAAAAGCCAAGATAGCCTACCAGCAATCCGTGGCACAGGAACAGAAAGCCAAAACCAATCTTGGCTATGCCACCATTTACTCGCCCATCGACGGCGTGGTGATATCCCGCGCGGTGGAAGTGGGCCAGACCGTGGCTTCAAGTTTCAGCACGCCTACGCTTTTCACCATCGCCAATGATTTGCACAGCGTGCAGGTTGTGGCCGACGTGGATGAAGCCGACATCGGTCAGGTGGCTGAGGGCGAAGAGGTTACCTTTACCGTAGATGCCTATCCCGACATGGTTTTCGAGGGCAAGGTGAACCAGGTGAGGATGGACGCCACCACCACCAATAATGTGGTTACCTATCAAGTGGTGATTCACGCCCAAAATCCCGACTTGAAACTGAAACCGGGACTGACGGCCAATATCAGCATCTACTCGATGCGCAAGCTGGGTGTATTGCGTGTGCCGGTAAAAGCCACCCGCTTCACGCCCGACAACTTCGAAACACCCGCCCGCGCCGGACGCGCGCCGCATCTTTCGGACTCGACCGGCAAGCGTCCCTCCTCCCATCCCGCATCCGGGCCACGGGACAGCACCCGCCGCAACCATCCGGCCGACAGACACGGGCGGCCCGATAATGCCAAACGCCCCGACCGTGCCCGGTTCATGGCCGACAGTATCCGCGATGAAGAAAACGTGAAAATCGTTTTCGTATTGCCGCAAACCGAACCGGATCATGTGGCCGAACCCGAAATGCGCAAGGTGAAAGTAGGGGTGACCGACCGCATCTACTACGAAGTGTTGCACGGCCTTAAAGAAGGCGAGGTGGTATGCGTAGGCATCCAGACGCAGGCACCGGGCAAGGCAAAGATTTCCCAACAGCAGTCAAGTCCCTTCATGCCTACCCCTCCGGGTAGAAAAAGATAGGACTTGCCCGTAAACATCGTTTGAAAAAACACCCATGCAGAACCGGAAAATCATAGAAGTAGTTGATATACGCCGCAACTTCCTTGTAGGAAGCGAGACGGTGCATGCCTTGCGCGGAGTAAGTTTCGACATACGCGAAGGGGAATTCGTTACCATCATGGGAACCAGCGGTTCGGGAAAAAGCACCTTGCTGAATATTCTGGGCTGTCTGGATAAACCCACTTCGGGCGATTACCGCTTAGACGGCATCTCGGTAAAGCGCATGAACAAAAACCAGAGCGCAGAAATCCGCAACCGTAAGATAGGGTTCGTGTTTCAATCCTATAACCTGCTTCCCAAAACCACTGCGCTCGAAAACGTGGAGCTTCCTTTGCTCTACAATCCCGATGTAACCGGCAAAGAACGGCACAACCGCGCCGCCGAAGCCTTACGCAAGGTGGGGCTGGCCGACCGTATGGAACATCGTTCCAACCAGATGTCGGGCGGACAGCAACAGCGTGTGGCCATTGCCCGGGCATTGGTGAACCGACCGGTTCTGATTCTGGCCGATGAAGCCACAGGCAATCTTGATACAAGAACTTCCTACGAAATCCTAAGCCTTTTCCAGGACTTGTATCACGAGGGCAGGACCATTGTCTTTGTAACCCACAATCCGGAACTGTCGCGCTTCAGCAGCCGCAACATCGTGCTCAAGGACGGCAGGGTGATAGAAGACATGCAGAATCCGGATATCGGATCGGCAAAAGAAGTATTGGCATCTTTGCCAAAAGAGGATTAAAAAAGAGGCGAAAAAAATGAATTGGCAGAATCTGATGCAAATGGCCCTGAAATCGTTGAGAAACAATAAATTCCGTTGTTTCCTAACGATGCTGGGCATCATCATCGGGGTGTCGTCGGTAATTACGATGCTGGCTATCGGCCAGGGTTCCAAAAGGAGTATCCAGGCGCAGATTTCCGAAATGGGTTCCAACGTGATTATGGTTTTTCCCGGCAACCGACGGGCGGGAGGGGTAAGGCTCAGTGCGTCCGACATGCAGACCCTCAAGATAAAAGATTACGAGGATATCAGGAAAGAAGCCACCTTGCTACGCCTTGTCTCCCCCATGGCCAACAGCAGCGGACAGTTTATATATGGCGCCAAGAATACACCGTCCACCCTATACGGTGTAAATTGCGAATATCCCGAAATACGCCGTCTGGAAGTGGAACAGGGGGAAATGTTTACCGAAGACGATCTACGCTCCCTGGCCAAGGTGTGTGTCGTGGGGCAGACGGTGGTGGACAATCTGTTTGAGCCGGGCGAGGAAGTGTTGGGAAAAACCATCCGTTTCAATGCCACGCCTTTCAAAATCATAGGCGTGCTGAAGAAAAAAGGCTACAACAGCATGGGGCAGGATCAAGACGACTTGGTATTGGCCCCCTATACCTCGGTGCAGAAACGTATCTTGGCCGTTACCTATTTCAGAAGCCTTTATGCCAGTGCCGTTGAGGAAGACGAAAGCCAGGCGGCCATTGCCGAGATCACGGCCATTCTGCGGCGCAACCACCAATTGCAGGCAGGGCAGGAAAACGATTTCGAGGTGCGTTCACAGGAAGAGATAAGCCAGATGCTGAGTTCCACCACCAACCTGCTTACCGTGCTTTTGGCCAGTATCGCCGGTATCTCGCTCTTGGTGGGGGGGATCGGTATCATGAACATCATGTATGTATCGGTAACCGAGAGAACCAAGGAAATAGGTCTCCGGCTTTCTATCGGTGCCAAAGGCAATCATATTCTGCGGCAGTTTCTGATAGAGTCGGTGTTTATCAGCATCAGCGGAGGCATTATCGGTGTGATTCTGGGATGTCTGGCTTCTTTGCTGGTGAAAAAAGTGGCCGGATGGCCGGTGTTCGTGCAGCCGTGGTCGGTGTTGCTGGCCTTTGCCGTGTGCACCGTCACGGGGGTTTTCTTCGGATGGTATCCGGCAAAAAAGGCCGCCAATCTGGATCCCATCGAGGCACTCCGTTACGAATAGCCACAAATTTTCTTAGTTTTGCAAGTATCATGAATGAAAAAAAATATCGCTGGATCAACCTTTGCGTCCATGCGGCCGTATGGCTTTTTTTCTTTTTGTGGCCTTGGCTGATCTTCCATACGGAAATGCCTCGTTTCGAGCGTTTTTACGTACGCTATGTCATTTTCCCCTGCATGGCCGTATTGGTATTTTACCTCAATTACAGCCGCTGGATACGCCGGTATTTCTTTACCCATCGCATGTGGCTTTTCTGGTTGTGCAATATCTTGATTATCGCTTTCTCCATCTCCATGATCCATCTTTGGCAGAAAGAAATAACCGACTGGCTCTACGGTCCGCCCAGCCATCGGCCGCCGACATTCAAACCACAGTGGTATTTCGTATCCCAGAATTTTCTCAACCTGCTGATGGTAGTGGTGGTGGCGTTGGTGGTACGGCTGTGGGGACGCTGGTACAAGACCGAAATAGACCGGCAGTCTCTGGCCAAGGAAAAGAATCTGGCCGAACTCAAAAACCTAAAGAGCCAATTGCACCCGCATTTCCTATTCAACACGCTCAACAACATCTACGCGCTTATCTCCATCGAACCGGAAAAAGCCAAAACGGCCGTATACGACTTGGGCGGGCTCTTGCGCTACGTACTGAAAGAAAGCGATCGGGAAAAAGTTCCCTTCAAAGACGAGGTGGCGTTTATGAACAGCTACATCGCGCTCATGCGGATCCGGCTCAATCCCGAGACCGCCCTTTTCGTGGAATTGCCGACAGAGAATGAAGCCGAAAACTATCAAGTACCGCCCCTGCTGTACATCAATCTGATTGAAAACGCATTCAAATACGGGTTGAGCGCACGGAATTCGTTCATCGACATCCGTCTCGGCATTGAAAGTGCGGGCACGCGGCTGCGCTTCCAGTGCCGCAACACGGTGGCGCCGCACGACGGCAGGGAAAGTCTGCTGCAACAAGACACGGGCGTAGGCTTGTCAAATCTCAGAAAACGTTTGGAATACATTTACAAAACGGGATACCGCTTCCATACCGGCGAAAACCAAGGTATTTATTTGGCCGAACTGGATATTCCCCTCGAAAAAACCGATACCGTATGCGTTTGCAATGCGTAGTGGCAGACGATGAACCTCTGGCTCTGAAGATGATGGCTGCCTATGTGAAGAAAACCCCTTTTCTGGAACTGGCCGGCGCGTTTTCAAACAGCGTGGAGGCCTTGGCGTTTTTACAGTCCAACACCGTGCATGTGGCCTTTCTCGATATACAGATGCCCGATTTGAACGGATTGGAATTAGGGGCGCTTCTTGCCGGAAAAGAAACCCGCCTGATTTACGTAACCGCCTATGAGCAATATGCCTTGGAGGGATTTAAGGCGGATGCTTTGGATTATCTACTTAAACCCGTAAGCTACAACGATTTCTTACGCGCCGCACAAAGGGCGCAGCGTTGGTTCGGGCGCGGAAACACAACCGCTTTGCCTCAAGTTGCCGAGGAAACACAGGTAATCAGACCCGATCTGAGTGAACACGAAAGCTTTTTTGTAAGGGCCGATTACCGTTGGGTACATATCCGCATGGAAGATATCCTCTATGTGGAAAGCGACAAGGATTACGTAAAAATATATCTCGATCCCGCCGGCCAATCGCGTCAGGACACCCCCGGCTCCCCTTTCTGCGTGATGACCTTGCAGTGCATGAAAGTGTTGGAAGACAAACTGTCGGGAAAACAGTTCCTGCGCGTTCACCGCTCTTACCTCATCAATGCCGCCCGCGTGGTCAGCATCGAAAAGAACAAGGTGATTTTCACGGACGGCCAAAGCGTGCCTGTTTCTGATTCTTATAAACCCGTTCTGGATGCATACATCGCCCAACGAAGCCTGTCGTAGCGAAAGTTCTATATTTGATGTAACTTTACACGCATGACACGCATCGCTGCTTTGGTTTCGGGCGGAGTGGACTCTTCGGTTGTGGTTCACCGCCTGAAAGAAATGGGCTACGACCCTCACATTTTCTATATCCGTATCGGAATGGAGCAGGAAGACGGTTTTATCGACTGCCCGAGCGAAGAGGATATTGAACTCACTACCTATATCGCCAAAAAATACGGCTGCCGCTTCGACATCGTTCCCCTGCACCGTGAGTATTGGGACAACGTGGTGAAATACACCATCGACACCGTAAAACGCGGCCTTACGCCCAATCCGGACATGATGTGCAACAAGCTCATCAAATTCGGCGCTTTTGAAGAAAAATACGGTAAAGAATTCGACCGGATCGCCACCGGACACTACGCCACCACGAGTGTTTTCAACAAAGCCGACATTCCTCTTCTGAAGGACTGTTACCAAAACAGCCGCCCCTGTACGGTTCAGCCGCGGGAAAAAGACAGGATTGAGGCCTTGCCGGAAAACCAAACGGTATTTTTAAGCACGGCTAAAGACCCGGTGAAAGACCAAACCGATTTTCTGGGGCAAATCACGCACAGCCAGCTTGCCAAACTGGTGTTTCCCATAGGCGGCCTGATGAAACAGGAAGTGAGGGCCATCGCCGAAGCAGCCAAACTGCCCAGCGCCGCCCGCAAAGACAGCCAGGGCATCTGCTTTTTGGGAAAAATCGACTATAACGATTTCATCAGACGTTATCTCGGGGTGAAAATAGGCCCGATCATCGAGAAGGAAACGGGAAAACGCCTCGGCTATCACCACGGATTCTGGTTCCACACCATCGGGCAACGCAAGGGGCTTGGCTTGAGCGGAGGGCCTTGGTATGTGATTGAGAAAGACATTCCGCAGAACATCCTGTACGTGTCGAAAGGATTCCAGACCCCGGCCCAGTACGGAAAGACCATCCGGCTGAGCGGTTTCCGGTTCATGGGGGAACCCTTGTTTGAGCCGCCTTTGGCCGAAACCCTGCCGCAAGACGCCATTCATATCAGTTTCAAAATCCGGCACACGCCCGAATTCACTTCGGGAAAACTGTATCAATCGCCAAACGGCCTATGGGTTATCGAAGCCGCGCAGCCCGTTCAAGGAATCGCCGCCGGACAATTCGGGGTGCTCTATACGCCCGACAACCGGATCTGTCTGGGAAGCGGGGTGATTTTCGGAGGCGAATAACCGGATCATACGTTGCCGAAAAGCCGCTTTATTGGCCTTTTCCAAATCGAGTTGCCTACGGAACGATTCTGCGGCAAGGTTTATTTCCTGCCGTCCGCTACGGGGAAAATTACTATATTTGTTCCCATTGCCGTTCTGCGGCAAACCGCCTCTTTCGTGCAGTTTGCGGCCAATGGTTTCAGGAATATGAAAAACAACACACATACCATGCAAAAACTACTCCTTCTCGGCGATGAAGCCATCGCCCAGGGCGCATTGGACGCCGGCATCTCCGGTGTCTATGCCTATCCGGGAACTCCCAGTACGGAGATCACCGAATACATCCAACATTCCAAGAAAGCCAAGGAAGAAGGCATCCACTGCACATGGAGCGCCAACGAGAAAACGGCCATGGAAGAAGCCATCGGCGTTTCCTATACCGGAAAACGCGCCTTGGTGTGCATGAAGCACGTTGGCCTGAACGTGGCCGCGGACCCCTTCACCAACTCGGCCATTACCGGTGCCAACGGCGGATTGGTGTATCTGATTGCCGACGACCCCTCGATGCATTCCTCGCAAGATGAGCAGGATTCCCGCTACTACGCCCGCTTCGCGCAGATTCCGTGTCTGGAACCCTCCAACCAACAGGAAGCCTACGACATGATCCGCTATGCTTTCGACCTTTCCGAAAACCTGCATACACCCGTGCTTTTCCGTGTCACCACACGCATGGCCCATTCCCGCAGCGGCGTGGAACTGCGCGAATGCCGCGCCCAGAACGAAATAAAGCTGGATCCCAATCCCAAACGCTTCATCCTTCTGCCGGCAAACGCACGGATGCTGTATAAGGAACTGTTGGGCAAACAGGCCGAATTCGAGAAACGCGCGTTTTCCGACGGATTCAACCGCTACGAAGATGGCTCGGACAAGAAACTGGGCATCATTGCCTGCGGTATCGGATACAACTACCTGCTCGAGAATTTCGAAGGGGGAAAATGCCCTTATCCGGTTCTCAAGATAAGCCAATACCCTATTCCCCGCGAATGGGTGAAAAAGTTGATGCGCGAATGCGATAAGGTGATGGTGGTGGAAGAAGGCTATCCCATTTATGAAGAACTGATTCGCGGTTATCTCGATGAAAGCGGAAAAATCCTGGGTCGCCTGGACGGAACGCTTCCCCGCGACGGCGAACTCAATCCCAATATCCTGGCCAAAGCGCTGGGCTTGCCCAAAACATGCGGAGAACCCGTACCCGATGTGGTGGTGGCCCGTCCGCCTTCGCTTTGCGTAGGCTGTCCGCACGTGGATTCGTACACCGCCCTCAACGAGGCGATGCAGGAATTCGGAAAAGGGCATGTTTTTGCCGATATCGGTTGCTATACGCTGGGGGCGCTGCCTCCCTACAATGCTATTTATTCCACGGTAGACATGGGCGCCTCGATCACCATGGCGAAAGGGGCCGCCGATTCGGGTTTCCTCCCCGCCGTGGCCGTTATCGGAGACTCCACCTTTACCCATTCGGGTATGACCGGGCTATTGGATGCGGTCAACGAAAAGACGCCCGTTACCGTGATGATTCTGGACAACTCCACTACCGGCATGACGGGCGGACAGGATTCGGCCGCTTTCGGCAAAATCGAAGCCATCTGCATGGGATTGGGTGTGGAAAAAGAACATATCCGTGTTCTCAAGCCGCTTAAGAACCATCATGAGGAAAACGTACGGATCATCAAGGAAGAAATCGCCTATCAAGGCGTTTCGGTGATCGTTCCCCGCAGGGAGTGCATCCAGACGGCCGCCCGCCGCGTGAAAGCCGCCGCCAAAGCCAAAAGCGAGGGCAAATAAAAGTACGCACCGCTAAAAATCAAAACGTATGAAAACAGACATCATATTAGCCGGCGTGGGAGGACAAGGTATCCTTTCCATCGCCACCGTTATCGGTCGTGTAGCCGTTGCCAACGGCATGTATCTCAAGCAGGCCGAAGTTCACGGAATGAGCCAGAGAGGCGGGGATGTACAGTCCCACCTGCGCATCTCCACCGATCCTATTGCCTCCGACCTGATTCCCGAAGGCAAAGCCGACCTGATTATCTCGGTGGAACCCATGGAAGCCTTGCGCTACCTGCCTATGCTGCACGAGGGCGGTTGGATCGTCACCAACACCGAACCCTTCAAGAATGTTCCCAACTATCCCTCGGACGATGCCTTGACCGCGGCACTGGCCAAAGTGAAGAACATCGTGGCGTTCAACGCCGATGCACTGGCCAAGGAAATCAATGCGCCCCGTTCGGCCAACATGGTTATCCTAGGTGCGGCCGCCGACAAACTGGGGTTGGCCTACGAAGAAATCGAGAAAGCCATCCGGGCCATCTTCGGCAGTAAAGGCGAAGAAATCGTGGAAACCAACCTCAAGGCACTGGCTTTGGGTCGGGAACAGGCCAGGTAAACCGGCCGGCGACCTCAGACAGGATGCTGCTGAAAACTGAACGACCCTCGAAAGTTGAACGGAAAACTTTCGGGGGTCTTTTCTTTTCGGAGCGTCCTTTTTTTGTAAGCACACGGTCTGCATCGGCTTTTCCAACGAAGAATCCGCAATTTTGGTAAGTAAATCTGTAATATGTCTTATCTTCCATCGGCTTTTCCTCTGTACTTTCGTGTCTTACGTGCAGAAAATGGAACGAAAGGAATCTTACACAAGCGTAAAAAACATACTTCAGCCAGCCCTCTGGACATGCTGTATATTCCTTTCCGGCATAGCGGCGGCGCAGAACGACACAAGCGAGGTTACTCAGTTTTTTTTGCTGGATGAAGTGGTGATTACCGGAACGCGGAATCAGACCGATGTACGTCATTTATCGCAAACCGTATCGGTGATCGGAAGAGAGGCGATCGAAAACGATACGCGCCCGTCATTGTTGCCGCTTCTCTCCGAACAGGTTCCGGGGCTATTCACCACCGCACGCGGAACAATGGGCTATGGCGTTTCCGACGGTGCGGCAGGTGGCATATCCTTGCGCGGGCTCTCGGGCGGCAACGCAAGAATGATGGTTCTCGTTGACGGGCATCCGCAGTATGCCGGCATTTTCGGCCACCCCATATCGGATGCGTACCAGTCTTGGCTTACCGATCAGGTTGAAGTGCTGAGAGGACCGGCCTCGGTGCTTTACGGATCCAATGCGATGGGCGGCGTGGTCAATATCGTAACCCGTAAAATGAAAGAGAACGGTGTGCGTACCCATCTCCATGCCGGCTATGGGTCGTACAACACGCTTGAAACCGAACTGACCAACATGGTGCGCAAAGGACGTTTTTCGGCGGTGGTCGGCGGCTCCTACAACCGCACCGACGGCCATCGTGAGAACATGCCTTTTGAACAATACGGCGGTTACGCCAAGCTGGGCTATGAACTGACGGAGCACTGGAACACTTACGCGGATGTAAACCTAACCCATTTCAACGCCACCTATCCCGGACCTGTATCCGCCCCCCTGCTGGAAGGAGACCAACGCATCACCCGCGGCATGGCTTCCTTGGCCATAGAAAACCGCTACGAAAAAACGTCGGGCGCCATAAGTCTCTTCTACAACTGGGGGAACCACTGGATCAACGACGGGTACACACCCAGTGCTGGGGAAAGCCCTCAGGAGGGCCGGTTCAACTCGTTCGACGATATGATGGGCATATCGATATATCAAAGCACGCGGTTCTTCAAAGGAAACCGCATCACGATAGGCTTCGACTGGTTCCGTTACGGAGGCCAGGCATGGACGGATTATGTAATGGGACCGAATGCCGGAACACGGCAGGATCTCGTGGACAGACATGAGAACGAAGTGGCGGGCTACCTGGACTTCCGGCAAAACTTCGGATCATGGCTGACATTCAATGCCGGATTGCGGGTGGACCACCATTCGCGCGTGGGGACGGAATGGATACCCCAAGCCGGACTTGCCTTTCACCTGCCCAAGTCCATAGAAATGAAGGTGTCGGCCGGTAAAGGTTTCCGTTATCCCGTCTTGCGCGAAATGTACATGTTTCCGCCGCAGAACCCCAACCTGAAGCCGGAATCGATGTGGAACTACGAAATCGCCTTTTCCCAAAAACTGATAGGCGGCCGCCTTTCCTACGGTGTGAACATCTTCTATATCGACGGCAAGAACCTGATTATGCGCCTGCCCAATCCGAACGGCACCGGCTTCCTGAACCAAAACTCAGGCAAGATTCATCATACCGGCGTTGAAATTCAAGCGGCTTACCGCATCAATCCGCATTGGTCGGTCGATGCCAACTACAGTTTTCTGTATATGGAACATCCTGTCGTTGCCGCCCCCGAACACAAACTCTATACCGGAGCCACTTTCTCGAAAGGATGTTGCAGCGTATCGACCGGCGTTCAATATATCTCCGGACTCTATACTTCCGTTTCTCCCGTAGAGAAAGAAAGTTTCGTGTTGTGGAACCTGCGTGCCTCGTTCCATGTAGCCAAATGGATCGATATCTGGGCGAGGGGCGAGAACCTGTTGGCGCAAAAATATGAAATCAATGCCGGATACCCGATGCCGCGCACCACGGTGATGGCCGGTGTGAACATAAACATCCAATACCATAAAAAATGAAACGGAATTCAATTATCTGCACCTTGGCATTCGCTTTCCTTTCTGCAGGATCAGCCTGCTCCTTCACGCAACAAAAACCGGCAGACAAAACGGAGGAAACGCCGGATACCGAACAGCGGGAAACACCGAAAGTGTATATGTTCAAGGAAATTTCCCCGGAAAATCTTGTCAAAATCTACGAAGCACTGGGGCGTAAGGCCACCGGACGGGTGGCGGTGAAAATTTCCACCGGTGAACCGGGAGGTCATAATTTTCTGCAACCGACCTTGATCAAAGATCTCGTGCAGGCGGTGAAAGGCACCATTGTAGAATGCAATACGGCTTATGGCGGCAGACGCGCCGATACGGAGACGCATCGTAAAGCGGCCGCCGACCACGGTTTCATGGCTATCGCCGATGTGGATATCATGGATGCGGAGGGAGAAACGGAACTGCCGCTGACAGGAGGCAGACACCTAAGCCGGGATATTGTAGGTTCCCACTATCCGGACTATGATTTCACCATCATCCTTTCGCATTTCAAAGGACATGCCATGGGCGGTTTCGGCGGGGCCATCAAGAATATGTCTATCGGCATCGCCTCCGCCAACGGAAAGGCCTACATCCACACCGCCGGGAAAGTTGCCGATCCGGGACAACTGTGGCAGAACCTGCCCGAACAAGATGTTTTTCTGGAATCGATGGCCGAGGCGGCAAAAGCCGTGGCCGACCATTGCGGCAACAACATTTTGTATATCAGCGTAGCCAACAACCTATCCGTGGACTGCGACTGCGATGCTTCTCCCGAAGATCCGGCAATGGGCGACATCGGCATCCTCGCTTCGCTCGACCCGGTAGCCTTGGATAAAGCCTGCACCGATCTCGTACGGGATTCGGAAGACCATGGAAAGATACATCTTATCGAACGCATCGATTCACGCCACGGGATGCACACGCTGGACTATGCGGAAAAACTGGGTATGGGAAGCCAGCGATATGAACTTGTGCGGCTGGATTAGAACCGCTTTTACTCCGCATTCCTCAAATCGATGAACTTAACCACCTTCCTTCCCGCAGGCGGGCGTTGCAGGCGGGCTATTATCTCCGGCACTTCGAAAACCACATCGGGCGCCACACGGACTTTGGAACGGAATATATCCTTTATCTGCTTGACAAATTCCTCGCTATGGTTTTTGCTACCTATCTTTATCTGCACCTGGTCGGTCTGGATGGAATTGGTGTATACCTCGACAATGTAGTTTTCTATCTCGGGGATATTGTCCAGAATATCGAACAAAGCTGGCGGATAGAGTGTGGTTCCCTTGAATTTTATCATCTGCCCCTTTCGTCCCAAAACTGAACTGAGGCGCGTGGTATTGCGTCCGCAACGGCAGGATTCATCGTAATGGATACAGATGTCGCCGGTTTTGAAACGGAGCAACGGCATTCCGCGCACACCTATCGTCGTAACGGTTACCTCTCCGGGAAGACCGGCAGGAACGGGTTTGTTTTCGTTATCGAGAAACTCCACGATAATCAGGTCTGCCGGTACATGACCGCCGTTATGACAGGCGCATTCGGTAAACGAAGACTGCATTTCGGTTGACGCATAGGTGGAAAAAAGTTCAAGTTCGGGCCAACGCTGCGTTATCCGCGCTCCCAAAGCTGTCAACGCTCCTTCGGAAGTACGCAGCGCCTCTCCTATACAGATGGCTTTCTTCAACGAACAACCGTGCAGATCGATACCGTTGGTTTGGGCATAATCCATCAGATTGAGCAAAAACGACGGTACCACGATGCAACCCGTCGGCTTGATGCGCCGGATGGTATCCCACTGCAGTTCAGGAATCCCGTTGCCCACCCGCACCACACCGCAACCCAGTTCCCGCGCCCCCATAAAATACGCCAATCCCGCCATGAAACGGCGGTCTATAGTGGTCATCAACTGCAAAATATCTTGGGCGGTACAGCCGCATACGGAAAAGGAACAGGCTTCATTATACGCCAAACGGTCCAAATCGCCCGAAGTGAGCGCGAACGTTACCGGATCGCCCAGCGTACCGGATGTGGTTACATAATCCACGATCTCGTTTTTGGAAACACAGACAAAATCGGCATTATGCAACTGCAAATCTTCTTTGGTGGTAACGGGAAGAGACTGCAAATCCTCTATCCGTCGGATTTTTCGGATATCTGTCCCGTGTTTTTCAAACATCGTGCGATAGAACTTGGAGTTGGTTTGCAGATAGTGCAGTTCTTCCGCCAACCTTGCCTCCTGAAAGCGTTTTATCTCCGCATGCGATCGGTAATGTATTTCTTTATCCCTTACCATATTTCCTTATCTTTTTTTCGATTTCCTCCCGCTGGCTTTTTCTTGGAATTTCTTTTGTCAAAGCCGTTTTCCATGCCGTTTCCGCAAGCGGAAAATTTCCCTGCATGAAATGGTAATCTCCCTGCAAGAGATAGGCTTCGTAAAAATCAGGGTTGTCTATTGTCAAACTATCCACATAAGCTATTGGAAGCCGCACTGTCCGCTCCACAGCCCGTTTTACCGCCGCCGCCCGCTTCCGGTAACGGATCAGCCGGTTGTAGCCGGTTGCAAGAAACAATGAATCCTCCGCTATATCGCGCCCGTTTTCCGAATGGAAAAACGGAACCGAGTCCGCATTTCTGAAAATACGGTTCAGATCGTAGCAAAGATACCGACCCGATTGCCAAGGTGAAGTGGAAACCCAGACAAGCCTTTGTTCGGGCTTGAATATAACCGAATGATGCGCGATGTACTGATGGATGGATTTCTCGTTGGTCAATCCGATCGGCTTTTCTCCCAATCCCTTGTCGTTTCTCAATATGGAAGCAACTTTTGATGGCGTAAGCGGGGTTTGGTTTCCAATCAGTTCTGCAAGTCTCAGATGGCGGTATTCACTGTCGCTGCAGGCGATATTCTCCTTATTGTCCGGATCTTCGGAAAACGTTTCCGACTGATAATGGTTGGTGCCTATAAGCGGTGCTTCCGGCACGGAATAAAGCGCCTGTTTTTCCGGTGTCTTCTCAATGACGGCGGCACGACGCCCGTCTGCCTGTCCTATCAACAAGGCTTCGGAAACGAAAGTCTTACAAGTATCCGCAATCCCGTACGCTTCTTCTATCGTGGCGGCATATTGCAGGATATGGCGTGCCAAAAGAGAAATCGGCATGGCGGCACGAATTGGAACCGGACCTTTGGCGGCATTGATGGTAACCGTAAGCCCTTTTTCATTCATCCCCGACACAACGCCGGTCATACCCGGCCATCCGACCGAAACGAAACGATATCCTGAATCCGGTGTGACAAAACTCACCAACTTGTTCACCGCAAAATCATCACCCATCCAGAAATCGAAGTTTCGGCCTATCAAGAGCGAGGAGTCGGCACTCATGTTGTTCCATACCGCAAAAGAACTGCAACCCACCAACATATATTCCTGCATGGCATGGCCGATATCGTGGGCGGCATGATAGTTGAGCTGCCGTTCGTACGGTGTTCCGAAAACATCGAAATCATGGCTGCAAAATTCGGAAAGGGCCGCTATTTCCGCCCTGTATTCTTCCGGTATGTACCGCGCCATCCGCCGGTTAAAAAACAACATGAGTTTATGCAAGACCCCAAGGTAGATATCGGAAGGAACCATTTCCTTTATCTGCCTTACAAACACCTCTTCCTGAAAACGAAGCAAGTCCCGGCTCATCGCGCCCATCACCGCGCCGCGTTCCACCGCGTTGCCCTTGATGTCCGCTTCCCATATCCCATAAGGATTCCTATACAATGTATTGCCACGGCACATACGAAGCGTATCCAGGTCAATATCAAGCGTGTATTCGGAAGCCGTTATGCGTATGTCCGGCCTTTTCAGATCGGCGTTTACCGCCAAAGTCCAGACCATGGCCGCCAAAAGCGACAAAACCGCCAGAATGGCGGATACAACCCACACCGATATTTTTAGGATCCTACGCATTTCCTATTTTTTTCACCAAATATTCCTCTCCCAGCAATGCGCTGCATGTTACCGCCGCACTGGCACAAACGCCTAAACATCCGTGCACATTCATATTCTGTCCTGTAAAATAGAGGTTTTCTATCTTCATACGGACAGGAATACGCGAAAGCAACGCGTTCCTGCAATCCTTTATGATGCCATAGGCCGAGCCATGCAAAGTGGAAGTGTAATCGCGATAGGTCAGCGGCGTGGAAGTATAGACCGTTTCGATTTGCGTTTCCATATCCGGGAAAACGCGGGAAACACAATCAACCATCGCCTCCGCATAACGTTTCTTCATCGCCTCATACCTTTCTCCCCTTTTGCCTATTTCCGTATCGGCCCACTCTTCCAGAACCTGCCGGAACATCGGCGAAAGCAGAGAAACCGCATCCGCATAATCCCCTGTCCGAGGCGGCTGCATACTCAAAAGGACAACGGGTAGATTGCAACCTTTGTATTCCCCTCGGGCAGACCACACATCCCGTCGGTTATGAAAATAATAATTGCTGTTGGCATAGCGAGCCTTTCCGGGTTTCATCAGCACATGCGTCGTAAAGCAACCGTAGGAATTGGGCAACGAACGGATATGCGTGCCGTAGGCGGGACGGATCACCTTTTCCCCTTCCAGCAAATCCAGCATCTTGGCCGGATGAATATCCGAAATCACATATTTTGCCGAAACAGTTTCATCTTCGTTTATCCGGATGCTCCGCGCAACGGAATTCCTTATCTCTATCCCCTTTACCTCTGCGTTCACGCGCACCTCCCCGCCATATTTCCGTATCTCCTCGGCAAGCGCATCGGCCACGTGCTGCGAACCGTCTTTGAAACGGTATGCGCTTTCCATGTACGAATACATGATCATGCCGTGTTCGTAGAACGAAGTCCGCTCCCTGTCGCCGCTATGCAGCGAAACGGTACCGGCAAGGACGTTCCGCAAGGTTTCGTTTTGCGTGCAGGAATTTATCACATCGAAAGCCGAAACATTCATGTATTCGAGTCCGCCGTTGGAAATATGCCCCGAACGGAGTACCTCCGGGGAGATAAGGCTTCCTACTTTCCGCAACAAGCCGCAATATTTCTCGATACCGGCTTTTTCTTCCGGAAAATATTCAACCAGTCGGGCCGCAAACCTCTCTTCCCCGTTGGCATAGCAGTAACGGGAACCATCGGGAAAAACAAGTATGTCGTAGGCCTCCGGATCAAGTTGTTGCAGGCGCAGACGGTCTATCACGCCGAAGTACTTGAAATACTGATGCAGGATCTGGCCCGGATGCAGACTGCCCACATAGTGCATGCCCGTATCCAGAATCTTTCCGCGACGGTAAAAAGACTGGAGACATCCGCCAATTTGCGAATGCTGTTCCAGCACGCAGACCTTCATGCCCTCCTTGCTCAGCATAACACCGCATGCCAAGCCCCCCAAGCCGCCGCCAACAACAACCACTTCAAAATTTTCCATCCTCAATTCCGCTTTGTCAGTACCATAACTCCGTTTTTCTCCGTTGTTTCCCGTAAAGATTCGGAAACCGCAAACACCCGGATACCGCTTTCACATCCCTCGGCCGTTTCAGCATCAATCACCACCATTCCTCCCGGTCTCAGGCTAAGCGAACAACTCCGCAATACGTCCATCAACGGCATCTTGCCGATTCGGCTTATCAGGAATACATCCGATTCCTGCCACTTCTCCGGAATTTCGGAAAGAACGGCAAAACCGATATTGTCTTTATTCATGAAAAACCGTTGTGCCAACCGGATTTTTTCCGGATCCGCATCGAAACCCGTTATCTGCCGTTTACGGGAAAGCATACCCAACATCAAGGCACGGGCACCGTAACCGCATCCTATATCGGTTATCACTGCCTGACGAGGAAGGAGCCTGTCTAAATCATCGTAGTAAGCGTCGCGACGAATCTGCTTCATTACCCGGTATGTCAGTCCATGTCCCTTGTAGAGGAAATTACGGCGCAAGGCGTTGCGAAAATAAGGATTGTCCGCCCGGTCGTTCAAATCGCATAATCCGGCGTATCTGTCCCTGAACCAAGCGTTCCACGCCCTGGCCTGTTCCCGGTAAGTGTTGCCAAAACCGGATCCATAAGACAGACGCGCTTCTATCTGCGACAATACGCGACCCGGCTTGATATAGAAAGACTGTCGTTTGGAAGAAACCATCCCCGCACCGTAGATCAAAACAGGCACGATATCTAATTGCAGCTCGTCCGCCAAATAAAACGCCCCTTTATGGAAACGGGCTATCGAACCGTCTTCGGATCGGGTTCCCTCAGGAAAAACCGCTATCGAATAACCTTTCGAAACTTTATCGCGCAATTGTCCAACGGCGGCGGCATAGCCGTTGGCGGTATGGAAACAACCCAGATAACGGACGATGGGGCCGATTACGGGCGATTTCCATACCCATCCGTTGGTAACCATAACGATTTTAGGCGTCAGGGCCAACATCAGCAAGATATCGATAACCGACTGGTGATTGGCGATGATGACGGCCGGCTTGCGGAAAGTTTCTCCTCCCGGATTGAGACGCCGCACCTTGACGGAGGGAATGGTCTGTAAAAAGAAACGCACAAAGGCGCAAATAAAGACATGCAGACAATATTGCTTTCTGGAACGGGAAACCGGAATGCAGAAACTGAGCAAAACCATAATCTGCGCCGCCATACAACCCAAAAGAAAGTAGAGGAATGCATAGATGGTTCTTGCCAGATCCCGCAATGTATAGGGGAATCCACCCCTTTGCACAGGCAACGAGACCAAACGGCGGAAAAGCACGGGCTGCAAGGTATAAGAAACCAGGATAACCACACTCAGACCCAAAACGGAAATGACGGCGATGGAGCGAACTGCCGGATGCCGGGCGAATATCAACGCCCCCAGGCCTACAATCGTGGTGAAGGCCGAAAAGAAAATGGCTGTCTTATGGGCATCGAACATCTTTTTACCCTCCCTGTATTCGCACAAAAGACCATCCATGATAAAGATGCTGAAATCATCGCCGATACCGAATATGAACGTGGATAGAATGATGTTTACGATATTGAACGGTATATCGAACAAGACCATGAAACCCAGGATGATGATCCAGCTTGCCAACATGGGCAGGATGGACAGCAACATCAGTTCGATACGCCCGTATGAAAGCAACAAGGCTATCGAAACCAGCAGAGAAGAAACAAACAGGATGAAATAAAAATCGTTGTTGATTTCCTCCATCATGCGGTTGGAATAATAGCCCCTGTCGATGACGGTGGTGTTCGGGCAAGCGGATATCCGGTCATAGACAAACGGCTTTTCATCCTTGTCAAGTTCCATTTTCGCCACCAAAAGGCAACCCGAATCCGAAACATTGATAAAGTCGGAAAACAGCGGTACATCTGCCAATACCTCCTCGGAATAATCAAAAACCGCATATTCTTTCCGCAACAATTCCCCGAATGCGTCAAAAGCCTGATCGCTGAACCCGACGGCGGAAGCGGCCTCTTTTATCTTTTCGCAGAGCGGAAAACGCCTTTCTTCCCAATACTTATTCCAATAATCTATCCTTTGACGCTGGCATTCGGCATTCACGAAATAACCGTCAACCGTTGAAAAAGAACTTATCCTCCCCTCCTTTTTTAATGATTGCAGACAGCGTTCCAATTCATGGCAGGATTCCTGTGTCTGTGTTTCCGTAGGTGCAAAGGAAACCAAAAAAACACTTGAATTTTCGCTACCCGTAAGTTCTTCTAATTTCTGTTCTGCGCTACGCAGATGTATCGGTTCGTAATTCAAATTGCCCAGATTACCGTCGAAGCGTACCTTATCGGAAAAAAACGCACTCACTGCCAAAACAAGCAGAAGTGTACCCACCAGCCATTTGTTGCGTTCGTACGGATAACTGTTTATCCGATCGATCCAATGCAGTAACTTTCCTTGTTGTCCGCTTTTCCCGGAAGAAAGGAAATGCGGCAGGAAAACCAGACAAAAAACAGTGGTGCCCACCAAAGCGAGAGCGGCAAAAGCACCGAAATCCTGCAATAGTCTGGAATGGGTGAAGAGCAAGGAAACAAAAGCGCCTATCGTGGTAAAACCGCCCACCGTAAGGGGGTATGCCAATTCCGCCACCACCTGCCGGGGATTTTCGGCATGTGTATGATGAGAGACAAAATGAATGGAATAACTCAAGGCAATGCCGAAAATCGCCGCTCCCGCCCCCATGGCTATGGCCGACATCTGACCCTGCAAAAGCGAAAGCGTTCCCAAAGCGAACAAAGCACCGAACAAAGCGGGCATTATGATTTGCAGAACCGCCCGCTTGCTCCTGAGCGAAAGGGAAATGACCACAATAACAACTATCAGCGCTACGGTAAGGGTAAACATGGTGTCGCTCTTGATTTGGCGGGCGTTATAAACGGCGATGGCAGAAGCCCCTAAATAACTTATCTCCATTTCCGTTTCCCGACACACTTGCGCCAACACATCTTCCAGACGGCGCACAAAAGCGTCGTTCTCGCCCGTGCTTCCCATACCGTTCACCGGATCGGCAAAAAGAAACAGGACTGAACCGTCTTGTGAAAAAATACGGTCGGCATACAGTTCATAACCTGTCTGGTCGCCGAATCGCGCCAATCCCGTCAACAAAGGAGTACCTATGCCCAATGGATCACGCAAGCAAACCCTGCCCACAAACGCACCTGAGGGAGATGCCACCACATCAAAACAACGGCGAACCGCCGCTTCTACCGAATCAGCCTCCGACAAGGCTTCTATACGTGCATAATCCGCCGTATCGAGAAATATCGGAAGATTATCGTAAATAAAGGCCATGCCCCTCTCTACCGCGTCCGCATCCGCCCCGGGCGTAATCCGGGAAAGCCAACCTTCCTCCACCAAAGGTTCCAAGGCTTCCAACACCTTGTCTGCGGCATCCATCATGGATTCCTTCTCCTCTCCCTCCACCAAGATGACGATACGGTCTGTAAGCCTCAGGTTTTCGAAAACCAACGACTGGCGGCGGCCTGTCTCGTTATCGGAAAAAAACGATGTTATATCTTCCACAAAGCGCATACGAAACGCCAACGCACCCATAACGAACACCCATACCGCAAGCAGCACATAAAGCAACGGCTTATGCAGGCAGAACCAATCGTATGTCTTTACAAAGAAGTTACGCATGTTCCGGTTTACGTTTAATGATACCCAGAACAGCCAAGGCTACTAAAAAGACCGCCGTTCCGACAGTCAAGGCAAGCATAAGACTGCCCGCCACATACTGCCAGACGGACTGACGGACAATCGCAAATGAAATCTCATGCAGGGAAAAAACCGGCGCCGAGCCCGTTATCCATGCCCCGGCCATGAGGCTCCCGTAAAGGATAAAGGGAATGAGCGGCGGCACGCTGATGTTGGAAAACACAGCCGCCAACACTTTGTTGAGCCGAAAAAGATGGGCGGTAAACAACGCGAACACCAATTGATAGCCCCAAATCGGCAGGATTGCACAAGATGCGCCCCAGCCCATTGCTGCGGCAAGCCGTATGTTGCTTTCTTTCGAACGGATGATGTTTTCTTTGTTCAGCAAACGGAGAAAACGCCACGGATAATACCAAAGCAAAGCCTCTGCCACTAAAAAGGTATTCAGCACGCTTATCCTGAAAAAATCACGGAAAGGACGGAAATGCGATATCCGTTCTCCTTCCGGCGCGTAATAGACCTTGATGGGAACATTCTCTACCCTTATGCCTCTCCATGCCGCACGGACAATAATCTCCACCTCGAATTCGTAACGGGAGGTGCGCATTCTCAGGCCTTGCAACGCTTTTACCGGATACAGCCTGAATCCCGACTGGGTATCGGAAAGTCTGTGCCCCGTTTCCACACGAAACCAGAAATTGGAAAAACGGTTGGCGAAAGTGTTTCGGGGGGGCATATTTTCCGAAACCAGATCGCGCGCGCCTATCAACAAGCAAGCCTGACCGGCCGGGGATTCTGTAAAACTTGCCGCCTTGTCTAAAAAGACAGGAATATCGTCCGCATAATGCTGTCCGTCCGCATCCATGGTCAAGATATAGGAATATCCTTCTTCCGCCGCCAGTCTGAACGCTGTCTTCAAGGCATTTCCCTTTCCCCGGTTAACTGGCATCGTGATAACACGGATACCGTCTGTCCCTGCCAATTCTTCCGCCGTGGAATCTGTGGAACCGTCGTTTATCACCCATATCGTATCCGCATACCGTTTCACATCGGCAATAACACGGCCTATCGTGTTCCCATTATTAAAAACAGGAATGACGACCACACAGCCGAGGCGCGAGGAAATTGCTTTATATGTTTGCGGATCCGTACTCATTTCTATTCCATCACCCTTACGGCAGCTGTTAATTTCAACACTTGCACACCCTGATAGAAAGCCTTTCCTTGCAATTTATTTTCCTTAACCGAAAAAGACACCTGCATTTTTTCACCCGCAACGGGAACAACCGCAGAAAGGAACTTGCAAGACTTGATGGCGGAAAAAACAACCGGAGAACAGAGCGCTTTCGCGGCACATTCGCGAACCAAGCGTAGCGTACATACGCCCGGCATTACGGGATTTCCCGGAAAATGCCCTTTAAAAACGGCGTGTTCCGGATTCAGTTCCGCTTCAAACAACCATGTTTCTTCCTGCCTGCCGCAATCCGTGAGGCGGTACAATTCTTCCGGATTCATTGTCTTTCTATTTTAAAAAGCCCGTCCGGAACCGGATTGCCGAAACGTTTGCCGCTGAAACGATAAAGCGTGTAATCATCCGAATGTTCGGTCATCTTCAGCATATCCAAAGACATATCCTTTTTTGAAAACACCAATAAAAGGCTTTTCAAGCCGGTTTTCCGCTTGGGTTGCAATTCCAGTTCGTAATGTTTTTCCTTTACTTCCAACTTAGGCACAAAACCCGCCGTAAGCCCGGAAAGATCGGCCGCCATACAGGAGGAGAGTATGCGTTTCAACTCTTTGAGCATGGGATTCGACTGCATCTTCACCACTGAGGTCTTGCCCGAAGAAGTGATCCGGAAATACTCGCCGTTCATCGTAATGTCATCACCGTCCGAGAAGCCGAGCCGTATGTTGTCGGGGCGTTTGTAATAAAAATCACCTGTTTTACGCACAGCCTCTTTCAGCACCGCGGTCTTCCTTATCTGCTCGAACTTACAGGAAATGGTCTCCACCTTGCTGTTCTTTTCCAACAGTTCGGACTCAAACATTTGCCATTCCGGGGTATTTTCCTGTGCTTGCAACGCACAAGAGAACATAGCTCCTGAAAAAAGGCCGCATATCCACCAAAAGGCTTTAATTTTCATAGACCTTTATATTTGATAGTTGATCCAATCCCACAATTTCATAACCTTTTTCACGTGCGGTCATGATAAAGCCCTCCACAAGGCTGTCGGCTTTATCGCAACGGTCGTGAAGCAACACCACCGCACCGGGATGCAGTCCCCTCAGCAGACGCCTCCGGATCCGCTCCCGCGAGACGCGCCTGCGTGTATCGAACGCTCTCAGGCTCCACCCCACCGTCTGATACTCTCCCGCACGTACCGCCGCCGCAACAGCGGGATTGGTAACGCCGAAAGGAGGACGGAACAAACAAACCGTTTTCCCGGTAATGGCTTTCAATATATCACGTGTCTTTTCCAGTTCGGCCGCTATCCTCACGCGGTTTGCGAAAGGAAAAAGCCCCGTATGGGTAAGGGAATGGGAGCCTATGATATGCCCTTCCCTCACCATGCGCCGCACCAGTTCGGGATGCCTTCCGGCCTTTTCCCCTATCAGAAAGAAAGCCGCCTTGACGTGATGCCGTGCCAAAACATCCAGCACCCGTGCCGTCATGGTCTCATCAGGCCCGTCATCGAACGTGAGGGCTATCTTTCTTTCCATACCCTGACCACGGCAAAATGCCTTTACATACACCTTGCTGTCTATAAAGAACGAGGCGTAATAACCGAAAGAAAGCAGTAAAACTGCAAAAACAAGCAATATATAGACGGTTACAGGCATTGCAATACGATAATGGTCGGCTCTTTGCCGAAATAATCATTATAAACCACCACTTCCGGAGCCCCTTTCCGTATCTCTTCCACCGCCTTGGCAAAGCGCATGGCCGAACAACAAGGATAAACCGTTTTATCCAAAGAACGCCATACCCGCGTACCGGATCCCGCAGCGTATTTTTCCCTGCATTGCCTTTCCGACAAAGGCGAAGGAAGAAACTCCACCTTGCTGATTCTGGCGATGCTGTTTGAGGTAGCCGTAGCAGTTAAAAGGGTGAACACCGCACCCTCTCCGTCTTCCGCACCACGCCAAAAACCCATACGTTCCATGATATGGTGCTGGGTAGGTGTACTTTCATCAAAAGCACCGGCCAACACGCGGCAGGCATCGCCCTCCTTCAATTGCAGCATCGCATCGGTCAACGCGCTTTCAAAACTGCGTCCCCGATGCACGTAGGTCATATTGTAACAATGGTTTCCGGCCAACAAAGCTATCTGCGCTCCCACCGTATTGAACGTAGACTGTATAAAAGGCGTCGGATTAAGCATTTGCCCGTCCGTACGGTGTATCTGCTCCAGAAAACGTTCGCTGTCTGCCAGACAGCCCAAACCTGTTGCCGTAACTATGGCATCCAATTCCGCAATGCCTGGAACACCGCCGGTACATTCAAACGCCGTTGCCGTGGCCATCTTCACGATCCGGCTCATGCGGCGGCGCAAAGTGGCGTCCGGCACCACTTCCTTGATGTCGTGCGTCAGATTAAGATGCGTTGCCACTGCTTCTATATAACACATACCGGCTTCAGTCTTTAGAAAACAACAACGAGGTACAATTTCCGCCGAAACCCAAGGAATTGGAAAGCACGTAATGAAGCGGCGCTTCCCTTCGTTCCGTTACGGGAATCAGGCCTGTTTCCTCGATCGGACGAGAAAAATTCAAGTTGGGACAGATAACACCCCGATGCAGGGCCTGTACCGAAAAGACGGCCTCCATTCCACCTGCCGCCGCCAAAGTATGCCCCGTAAAACCTTTGGTGGAACTGAACGGCGGCACCTTGTTGGCGAACAACCGACACAAAGCGCGGCTTTCCGAGAGGTCGTTGTTGGGTGTACCGGTTCCATGCGCGTTCACGTAATCTATTTTGTCGGCCGCCACGCCCACCTTGCGCAACGTGTCTGACATAGCCTTGTAACAACCCTCTCCGGAAGCGGAAGATGCCGTCTGATGATAGGCGTCGTTGGCGTTCGCACCCCCTGCGAGATAAGCGTAAGGTTCTTTTTGCAAGGTATCCTCCCGTTGCAACACGATATAACCCGCGCCTTCTCCCAGATTCAATCCGGCACGGTCGGCATCGAACGGACGGCAGGGCTGTTTATCCAATATCATCAACGAACCGAACCCGCCGAGCGTAAACAGGCTCAGTGCTTCTGTCCCACCAGCCACCATCCTGTCGGCAATACCGCAACGGATAAGTCTCGCCGCTGTTAAAACGGCATTGGCAGCCGATGAACAGGCCGTGCTGACGGTAGTGGTATAGCCTTCTATGCCGCAATGGCGAACAATAGCCAAAGTGGAAGCCGCGCAATCGTGCATCGCCACCTCCCGCAACCTCCCCCGTTCCGGATCGGCAAGATAATCGGCATAAAAGATTTCTGTCCTGTCCATGCCGCCCACCGACGTGCCCGAAACCAAACCCGTACGCAAGCTTTTGCCCTCTCCGCTGTCAGCCAAAGCTTCCTGCACCGCCAATATGCCCAATAATGCCGTCCGCGAATACACGCAATACTCTCCCACTCCTGCCCGCAATGCCAATTCCTCATTGGAAAAAGGCACTTCGCCTACAGGTACGGCAAGCGAAACCGGCAAAAAGCGGGATTCGGAAACGATACCGCTTTCCTCCCGGCCTATGGCAACCATATTCGCCTCCACTCCGATGCCGAGGGAAGAAACGATACCCATACCGCTAACGGCAATCCTCATCTTACCTGCGGTTTTTGGCGATGTATCCGGCCAAAGTTTCCACCGAATAGAAAACCGGTTTAGCCTCCGCCGAATTTTGCAGCTTGATGCCGTAATGCTTTTCTAAAATCAGGATTATCTCCAAGGCATCGATCGAATCCAGTCCGAGCCCTTCTTCTCCGAATAGGGGGGCCTTGCTGTCGATGTCTTCCGCCGTGATGTCTTCCAGATTCAATTCCCGTATCAAATGCTCTTTGAGTTCCCGAATCAATGATTCCATATTTTATTTCGTTTTACGATGAATATTATCAATTAATTTATTTCCTTTCAATCCATTTCAGGCGGACATCCCATTTTCCGTCCATAAAATCGCACCAACCGCAGACCGCCGCCTTGGCATATCCGCCGGCAATCAGCAACCGGGCGTAACCTTCCGCCTGGCCGGTGTCCTGATTCTCGATAAAAAACGTGTTGTCTCCTTGTATCTTATGGCGGATGCAGACTTCGCCCGCCGCCACATTGGGCAACGTATAAACGAACACAGCCGGCGAAACAGGCTCCGTTTTTTGATCCAGAATCCGCTGATGCAGCAAGTCCGTATCCAAAGATGCCGCCCTGTTGGCAAGCACTATCGCTACCTCTTCGGGGGCAAGTCCCTTTTCCGCCAAAGAACCTCCTATCAAGCGTTCCGCAGCCACGTATGCGGCTTTTGAAAGGTCGCTCATCTTGTAGAACTTCATGTTGGGCGATTGCAGTTTTTTGAATTCCTCCCGTATGAATTCGGCAAACGGTTTGTCTGACAAAGGCAAGGTATAAACAGAAGTTTCCCTCACTTGGAAAGCATTGCTCCGGGGTAAAACCCGATGCGTTTCACCCTCGAGGGAAAGTACAACGGCGGCATTGCAACCGCCGAAACCCGATGCGGTCTTTACACAATGATTCCCTTTCAGCCGGCTATGGCAGGCCGAAACATGGAGAGGACACGGAACACCCATTTCCGAAAAGCCCTTCGTGCCATACACGATACCATCGCGCAAGGCCTGCGCGCTGATTACGGTCTCCACCACCCCCGATGCCCCGAGCGTATGCCCGATATAACCTTTCAGGCTGTTGAGCGGAACATGTTCCAAGCCCGCAAGATGAATGGCTTTACTTTCCATTTCATCGTTGTAGAGCGTAGCCGTACCGTGGGTATTGACCATCGCCACTTCCCGCGGATCTATGCCTGCCTGCCGCATAGCCGCGCGGATGGCGTAATACAGTCCGTCGCCCGTACGGGAGGGCCCCGATATATGATTGGCATCGTTCGTTACCGCTCCACCGGAAAGTTCAACCGCCGGTTCCAACGCCTCGCTTTTCCGGGTCGTCAGCAAAAGGGCTCCGCAGGCCTCGCCCAACGACAAACCGTCACGGTCTTTGTCGTAAGGACGGCATGGTTGGCCGCTCACAGACTTGAATGCACCAAAACCCTCGGCAATAAAGGCCGAAAGCATATCGCAACCGGCCACCACCACACGGCCGCACACTCCGCTCAAAAGCAAACGTTGTCCCACCACAAGCGCCGAAACACCCGATATGCAGGCGTTCGACACCGTTATCGGCAAAAACGCGGCATTGAAATAAGCGGCGATCCTTCGGGCGCATTCTCCCAAGAAAGCCTCTGACGGCGGTTCGTTTCCACAATTCGCGATACGGTCTATATTACCTTTTGTGGAAGAAAAGACAAACCGCACATCCTTGTCTGCAAGATCAATTCCCGATTGCGCCTGCACCGACTCTATGGCGCGGATAACGCAGGTCTCAAGCCTGGTATAGCCATCTATTGGCTCCATGGATGCAATCCGTCCGCAAACCATCCCCAAGGATTCATCCATACACAAACCCGTACGGTATTCCCGTATGGAAGAAAGCGTATCCCGCTTGTTCCCCAAAGCCGTTACGATACTGTCGGCTCCCAGCCAGACATGCCTTATTTCTTCAGCCATTTTTCTCTCCATTTGGCCAAAAACGGCGGAACTGTCAGGCTCAGTTCTCCGCTTTCATCCACAAATACCTGCATGGAACTTCCCCTTGCCGCCACCGCACCATCCGAATCGCGCCGTATGGTGTATTCAAAACACAGTTTGGCAGCCACCGTATCGATATAAAGAATCTCCACCGTGGCCGTATCGCCTACCGAAAGCGGGCGAAGGAACTGCAACTGCAAATCCACCACGGGTGCCGTATAGCCGCTTCGGTATATATCCATATAACCGATACCTCCGAAATGGCGGCCGAAAGCCTCGCGTGCATCTTCAAAATAGCGTACATACTCGCCATGCCACACAATCTTCATCGAATCCACTTCGCTGAAACGGACCCGTATCTGAACCGAATGGCGCAAAAGCGCTTCTCCCTTATTCCGTTTTGTCCTGTTCGGCAACATCTTCCAAAACTATTTTCATTTTTCCGTGCGCCATCTCCCTGCCGTCGGCATACACTACGGCCCGTATCAACGAAACGCCGAACACCTCCTGCACCACCGATATTTCCGTACAAAGCTTCTGCCCTGCCTGCGGAAATTCAAGCACTTCGAAATCATCGACCGATCCGATAAAGCCCAAACGCACTTTCCCTCCTTTCCGCAAAGCCGACCACCCCGCACGGGCAGCGGCAGACTGTGCCATATGTTCGATAATACCGCATTCACAGAGCCTACCGTTCTCGCAAAACATGTTCTGCCGAAGAACCGTAAGCGTGGTACGCGAAATACCCGCTTCGTCCAAGCCCGCAAAACCGTCTATCATGACAACCGGCGGCCGCTGGGGTATCAATTCTATAACATCCGCTTCCTGCATACCAATATCGAATGCCCCATTCCCAAACCGTCGTGTATCGTTTCCACCTCAAGTCCCGCTGCCTTTACGCAACCCGACATATCGTCCGAATGATACATCTTGCTGTTTCCGTTGGCCATCGCCGTAAAGTAAAGGCTGGTAAGGGTAAGACAATAGGCCGCGGTCTCGAACCGCTGGCGATCCCAAAAAGTTTCCATGATGAGGAGACGGGTCTCCGGCCCCATTACCCGTGAAGCACGGCGCAAGATGCCTGTTACCTGCTCTTCCGAAAAACAATCCAAAAACTGGCTCATCCAGATGATGTCGAACTTACTGTCGGGAAATGCCGCATTTTCATCCAACAAGTCGGCTCCATAACCATGTATGCGTTCCGAACCGGGCTTTCCTTCCGTCGCTTTCCTCATCAAGCCTATCTGCTGAGGCAGATCCATAAGGGTAACCTCCACATCGGCATCATATTCCACGCACCTCATCGCCCATCTTCCCGTATTTCCGCCTACATCCAAGAGCGACCTCACTTTCTTCTCTCCCTCGAAAACAACCTTCAATGCGGCATCGAAAGAAGCATCGGAATAGTAGTGGTCAAAGCCGAACCAACTCTTTTGAGCCGCTTCGGGTAGCGAGGAAAGAGCTTCGTAAATGGTGGTCCACTCTCCGAAAACCTTCAAGCCTTCCGGTTTCCCGTTTCGAAGCGCCTCTTCCAAACGAAACAAACCTAAATAATTGACATCGTGGTTAAAATTCATATTAACCCGCACCATCGGGTCGTTGAGCAAAAACCAGCCCGTTTTCGAAAGCGTGTATTTCCGTTCCGATACTTTGACCGTTCCTATCGACAGCGAGGCCTCCAGCAAGACTTGCACCGCATAGCGCGAAAGCCCCGTCTTTTGCATGATCTCCTCCAATGTCAAACCGTTCGGATTATCGGAAAGATATTCCAAAATACCGAATTTCACCATCAGCCGCGATACCTGGAACACCACCGGCCCAAATGCGATTTCCTGGGCAAGACGCTGCGCTTCTGCCGCCGACAGGGTTTCTCGTGTATATTCTTTTTCAAGAGCCGGAAACAGCTTCATTTCTCAATTCTTTTTCATCGGTTTTATCCGACTTCCTATAAATACAATGTTTATTTCTTCGGTCTGTATGATTTCGCCTCTCTATTCTCACCCCGGCAAACTTCAAGCAAACTTGGCCTCCGCCGAGGCTTATTCCAAAAATGGTAAAAATTAAACCATTGACGCGGATAGGAACGCACTATCCGTTCCAATGAATCCACGTAGCGTTCCACCAGTTTCTTTTCATTCTTGACTTCTCCGGGCGTGGCTTCGATAAAGATAAAACGATATGTCCGCTTCTTTTCCCGCATCGCGTAATAGAAGAACACCGGCATCCGGCAACGGGCCACAATCCGGAAGGGGCCGTCCGGAAGCAACACCTCCCCATCGAGGAATTCCGCAGCAAAGGTTGCTTTCCCATCCACATACCGGTCGGCGTTGAAACAAACATATTCGCCCTTGTCGAGCGCCAGCTTTATCTGCACCATCGCCTCCACCGAACCTTTGTTTACCGCTATAATCTTGTAATCCGCACCACACCCGTTCTTTTCCAACACTTTCTTTATCCGTTCATGCTCGGCGTCGAACATCACGATGTTGATTTTCTTTCCGTACGCTCCGAAAAAAACGGATCCGGCATCCCAACATCCCACATGTGCCCCCATCATGACAACGCCCGAGTTTGAAATCACCTCGATAAAGCGGTCATAATTCTCAAACTCAAAACGGTATTTATGCTGCAATCCTGCCCGCAGCGCCATCCTGTCTATCAAGGTTTGTCCGAAAACATAGAAATGCCGGTAAAGCTCAACGGCAGACTTCATGCCGCCATAGCCCAGACGTTTCCGGTTATACGCCCATATTGCCCGCACCGCCTTGGGTGCGAAAAGAAGAAAATGAAACACAACGGCCGCCAGAACCGCATAAGCGAAACGGATTCCGAAAACCTTGAGAATAAAAACAAAGAAAAGGTATCCGAAACTTCCGCCCCGTGACTTTCCGTTCCACTGCCGTTCCTGTTTCCTATCCATTTATCTTGGTATCGAGCAATTGATAGAAATCGGCAAAAGTCTTGACTTCGATAAAGTCGGAACCATTGAGCGTAACACCGAAATTCTGATCTATCAGCACCACTACATCCACCAAGTCCAAACTGTCCATTCCCAAGGTTTCCTTCAGCAAGGCATCCGGCAAAAACAAGGCTTGGTCCAATTCAAATTCCTCTGCCAAAACTTGGTTCACTTTCGTGATGATTTCTTCTTTTGTCATTTCTTTTTTTCTTTTATCCTATTTTTCATCCGATGTCTTATAAACACAATGGATATCTCATCGGCCGCTGCACGCAATCTCCAATCAACCCTATTCTTTCCACAATGGATGTCTAACCTTTAAACTCCTTTACAATCAACGTGGAATTGGTTCCCCCGAAGCCGAACGAATTGCTCAGGAACATATCGAATCCCGCATCCACCCTACGGCTGGGAATATTCAACAAAGCGGAAGCCTCATCGGGTTCTTCGAAATTAAGATTGGGCGCGATAAATCCGTTCCGCATCATCAGCATCGAATAAACCACCTCGCTGGCGCCCGCCATCCACATCTCATGCCCCGTAAACGATTTGGTGGATGCCACATACGGCCGGCTGCTTCCAAACACTTCCGCTATCGCTTTGGCTTCATTCAAGTCTCCTACGGGTGTGGAAGTGGCATGAGCGTTTACATATCCTATTTCATTTACCGAAACACCGGCGTTTTCTATGGCACGCCGCAGGGAAGCGGCTGGCCCCACCACATTCGGAACGGAAATATGCTCGCCGTTCGATGAGAATCCATACCCGATCACTTCTCCCAAAATCTCCGCACCCCGCGCCACCGCCGATTCATAACTTTCCAGAATCACCGTAGCCGCACCACCGCTGGGAACCAAACCGTCACGGTGCTTGTCGAAAGGCCGGGAAGCCTTTTCGGGTGCATCCTCCCGCATGGAAAACGCGCTCAAGGCATCGAAATTTCCCACCGAATAAAGATTCACTTCTTCCGCACCGCCGCAGATAACGCGTTCCTGTAACCCCTGTTTTATCAAAAGAAAGGCTATTCCGATGGCATGGGCACCGCTGGCACACGCGCCCGACACCGTGAAATTGATACCGCGCAGGTTGAAGATCGTGGAAAGGTTCATGGTTACCGTTGAATTCATCGACTGGAAGATATTGCCCGACCCCACCATGGCGGTGTTTCGTTTTTCCCGGATAATGTCCACACCGATAACCGTTGCCTCGGCGCAACTGTCGTTGCCGAAAAGTATGCCCGTCTCATGCGAAGCAAGATAATCGCGATCCATGCCGGCCTGCAACAAAGCCTCCTCTGTAGCCACATACGCATACTGTCCCTGTTCCGACAGACAAAGCCTCTGACGTCTGTCCAACCTGCCCTTCAGTTCCGGCAGGCGCAATAACCCCGTCAACATGGAACGGTAGCCGAACTCCTTTCTTTTAGGATCAATGCCGATTCCCGATCTTCCCTCATAAAGGGAACGCAGAACTTGCTCCTTGTTCTCCCCTATGCAGGAATAGATACCCATTCCGGTGATAACAACCCTTTTGTCCATCCTGGCTTGGTTTAACGTGCTTTGCGAATAAACTTACGTAATATAAGACCGAAATTCTCGCCCGTGTGCTCCGCCCCGTCTTTTATGAGATTCAGTTTTGTTCCCCAAACACCTCCACGCCCTCTGATATCGTTTATCCTGGCTATCTCATTCTCCGCACTGTCAACCACAATCAAGTCGCAAAGATAATCTCCCTGCACATTGATGTCGTTCACAACCGCCTTTACCGTGTACCTCGATGCCGGATAATGGCCCAAGGTAAGCGTATTGACAAGTCCTTTATTGGCATATGTCAGAAACTTGGCTACGATTCCGGGCTTGTCTTTATACCAATCTTTTTCGTAGATACTGAAGTCGTCTTCCGTCATCCCGTGCACGGAAAGAAAATCCATGGAGAAATTGACCCGGTTCTCGCTTTGCAAAGGCAACAGCGAACCTCTTTCCAACTGTTGTGCAAAAACGGTCAAACTGAAAAGAGAAGCGATAAAAATAAGTGTACAACGTTTCATCAGTATAATCCTCCATTAATTGAAATAGTTTCACCTGTAATGTAGGCGGCTTTATCCGACACCAGAAAAGACACCAGTTCGGCCACTTCTTCCGCTTGGCCGAAACGACCGGCGGGAATCAATTTCTTAAGGGCGGATTCATCCAGATCCCGCGTCATATCCGACTTGATAAAGCCCGGTGCCACGGCGTTCACCGTTACTTTGCGCGGCGCCACTTCCTGCGCCAACGCCTTGGTTGCGCCAATCAATGCCGCTTTTGCCGCCGAATAGTTCACCTGCCCGGGCATTCCTTTCAATCCGGAGAGCGATGATATGTTTACAATCCGGCCGAAACGTCGAGTCATCATGTTTTTAAGCAGGTTCCGCGTAATATGGAAAAAACCGTTGAGCGTGGTGTCAAGCACTTTATGCCAATCAGCGTCCGGCATAAAGACCATCAGATTGTCGCGCCGTATTCCCGCATTGTTTACCAATACGGCGATATATGCTTGGGGATGTTTCTCATGCCAATCCGCCACAGCCTTTTCCGTTTGTTCCGGACAAGAAACATCGAAACGCAGCAATTCCGCCGTTCCTCCCGCATTCCGTATCACTTCCTGCGCCTGAAGGGCAGCAGGCTCATCAGCGGTATAGTTTATGATTACCGAATAGCCGTCTTGCGCCAAACGGACCGCCACGGCCCTTCCGATACCCCGGCTGCCGCCCGTCACCAATGCATATCGTTCTTTTTCTTCCATCTTATTCAACCGAAGTTTGCACCAACATCTCCTGCAAGGCCGCTATTTCCTTGTACTTGGGCGTGTCGTCCTTGAACGCGGGCACGATATCGCGCACACGGTCGTATATCTTCCGCGTGGCCGGCGCCAGTTTGTCGGCCACCGACAGGCAATCCACCGCCTGCGCCAAAGCCATCATCAGTATAGCCAATACCTGACCTGCGTTTTCCACCACATGGCGGCACAGCAAAGCCGAATTGGTTCCCATGCTCACGATATCCTGATTGTCGTTGTTGTTCGGAATGGAATGCACGTACATCGGGTTGGAAAGCGTCTGACTTTCGGCCGTGGTGGAAGTGGCGGTGAACTGCGAGGCCTGCATGCCGTAATTCAATCCCAAAACACCCATATTGACAAAGGGCGGCAAGATTCCGTTTATGCGGTCGTGGAACAGATAGTTCAACTGCCGTTCGGCCAACATGGTCATTTTGGTTACGGCAATCTTGAGCTTGTCCATCTCAAACGACACGTAATCCCCGTGGAAGTTGCCGCCATGATAAACATTACGCGTGGCCGGATCCACAACCGGGTTGTCGTCCACCGCGTTCAACTCGGCCACCAACACTTTTTCGGTATAGGCCACCGTATCGTAAACCGCCCCTAAGATCTGGGGGATGCAGCGCAACGAATAGTAGGGCTGCACCTTGTTCCGAAACACCGGCTCTGAAGAAGCGCGGTAGAGTTCTTCTTCGCGCTTGCGCAAACAACGGCTGCCTTCCGCGATGCGGCGCATATCGGCGGCGATGTGCCGCTGCCCCTCATGCTCCTTGAGCGCATTGAGTTCGTCGGCCATAAAATCATCGTAAGACGAGGCTATCTCGTTCACCATTACCGAAGCGGCCGTTGCCCAGCACAGCAAACGTTTGGCCGTGAGAAGATTCACCAACCCCAAACCGGTCATTACCGCCGTTCCGTTGGTAACGGCAAGCCCTTCCCTGACCCTTATTTCCATGGGCCTGATTCCGGTTTGCCGCAACACTTCGGCCGTATTGTGTCTCTGACCTTTGTAAAAAACCTCCCCTTCTCCAATCAAAGCCAAGGCGATATGCGCCAACTGCACCAAATCACCGCTGGCTCCCACACTGCCATGTTCGGGTACAACGGGAACGATGTCGGCATTGAGAAAATCAATCAATACCTCCAGCATCTGCACGCTTACCCCCGAATAACCCTGCACAAAAGTCTGCAAACGGGAAATCATGGCCGCCCGTACACATATCTCCGGCAAAGGTTTGCCCGCTCCTGTGGCATGGCTACGGATAATATTGTATTGTAATTCCTTAAGATGAACATCCTCAATACGCCATTGGGCCATCGGGCCAAACCCGGTATTGATGCCGTAAATTACTTTTTCTTTGGAAAACGCCTTTAAGAACTCGTGGCAGGCCGCCACCTTACCCTTATCAGGAAACTCTATTTTTTCTTTACGATACAACAAGCGTTCAAACTCATCTATCGATAACTTTCCGTGTACGTTCATAACTTTGGCACATGCTTTCCCAAAGAGGCAAAGATACGGAAAATAGTGTTAATATAAGAGAATTTAGCGGAATTCAAAACCGTCCACCAAGAAAATAAAACGATTCCCGCTTATACAAAAATACTTGGTGTGGAAATTCTGACAATTATTTTTCCGCCTCTTCCCGCATGGCGCTCAATTTATCGGCCGATTGCTTCAGTATCTTTTCCATACGGTCGGGACGCGCCATATAATAGTTCATCAGGGCTTCGTACTGACGGTAGTCTATGCCGTATTTCTTGAAAACGGGTACATACAGGTCAAGGGAACGGTCAAGCATCACGCGGTTGGCCTCAACGGTGTTCTTCTCTCTCGTTTCGTACAGATGCGCTTCTATCAGCCGTATCTCCGTGAGCAACTCGCTCATTTCGGCCTCTTTGAGAAAGGGCCGCGGCCTGTCGCCCCCGCAGGATGCCGCCACAACGGCCACGAGCAACACGCACACGCCAGCCCAAACCGGTCTTATTATCTTGTTACGTAACATTCCTTAATTCTGTTTTGAATGGCGAAGATAACAAAATTTGCCGTTTCCCTCTTTTATACTACCTTTGCATTGCCTCGAACCATAAACCGGGGCATCGGAGTGGAAGGATTTGGCTGCTTGCTACCACATAAAAAAAAGCTAAAATGCACGTCCGGCGTAATTGAAACGCCTCTTCGGTTTGTATCCGGAGTTTTCGATTCCCGAGTTTGCCGACGTTGTATCTTATCTTTTTCCGGGCTTTCCGCGTCTTTCTTCCCTCACTGCTTTTCCGCACAGGCGGAGGTTTTATTATTTAATTCTTAAAATTTTAACGTTATGTCGTATTTGTTTACTTCCGAATCCGTTTCGGCAGGCCATCCCGATAAAGTGGCCGACATGATTTCCGATGCCTTGCTGGACGAGTTCCTGCGTCAGGATCCAGACGCAAAGGTGGCTTGCGAAACCTTGGTCACAACCGGTTTGGTCGTATGTGCCGGCGAAGTGAAGACCGAAGGATACGTGGATATCCAGCAAACAGCGCGCCAAACCATCAAGCAAATCGGTTACACAAAAGGAGAATACCGCTTTGAAGGTGATTCCTGCGGTGTGATTTCCACGATTCACAGCCAATCGCCCGATATAAACCAAGGGGTGGAACGCAAAAAAGAAGAGGAACAGGGTGCCGGCGACCAGGGCATGATGTTCGGTTACGCCTGCCGCGATACCGAAGACTTTATGCCGTTGCCCATTTATCTGGCGCACGCCCTCCTCAAGGAATTGGACGCCATCCGGCGCGAAGGCAAAAAAATGAAATACCTCCGTCCCGATGCCAAAAGCCAGGTAACCGTCAGATACAGCGATGCAGGGAAGCCCGAAAACATCGATACCCTGGTGGTTTCCTGCCAGCACGATGACTTTGCGCCCGAAAAGCAAATGTTGGAAAAGATTACCGACGATATCAAGAACATCGCCATTCCAGCCATGCTGAAGAAAATGCCCGAAAATATCAAGAATCTGTTTGCAAAGAAATACAAACTCTTTGTGAATCCCACCGGCAAGTTCGTTATCGGCGGTCCGCACGGCGACACCGGATTGACGGGAAGAAAGATTATAGTGGATACCTACGGCGGCAAGTCGGCCCACGGCGGGGGCGCGTTCTCGGGCAAGGATTCTTCGAAGGTTGACCGCTCGGCCGCTTACGCCATGCGCCATATAGCCAAGAACCTTGTGGCCGCGGGCATTTGCGATGAAGCCATGGTACAGGTAGCCTACGCCATCGGTGTGGCGCAGCCGGTAGGGCTTTATGTAAATACGTTCGGCTCTTCGCACGTAAAGATGAGCGACGGACAGATTGCCGATCTCCTGCGCCGGAACGTTGACTTGCGCCCTTTTGCCATCGTACAGCGTTTCGGATTACGCAATCCCATTTTCAAACCCACCGCCAGTTACGGACACTTCGGCCGTAAGCCCTACACGGAAACGGTGGAAGTGTTTTACCGCGACAAGGATACCAAAGTGAAAAAATCGGGCAAACAGGAAAGATTCTTCAAGTCCGTTACGTTTTTCAGTTGGGAAAAGACCGACCTCGTTCCCGCTTTCAAGAAACTCTTCTTGTCTTCAAAATAACACTTGCTTCATCCAGGAAGATTTTCCATAATCTCCTACATAAATGTGAACGGGTAAAACTTTTGTGCGTTTTACCCGTTTTTAATTCCGGCATACCGTTTTTCCACCGATCTTTCCGGCAAAATCAGGGACAGTATCTTTAAGTTCCTCTTCAAAACGATAGGTGTACTCTTGTTGATAACTTTTATTTCAGCTATATGCCATATCCACGATATTTGTTTTAATATTATTGTTTTTGTCATACATTTGCACACACTTATTATCCGGTAATCTAATCGTGATAGAAGTCGGGGAAATGCCGAAAACCCATCTAGAGTAGGCAAAAAGAGACTTATAAGATGAAAAAACTTGGTTTGACCGTATTAGCCTTTGCGCTTTGCCTTACAATTTCCTCTTCCACAATGGCGCAGGAAAAACAACTGAACAAAGCCTTGAAAAAAGAGTATAAAAACAAGATGAAGGAATACGAAAAAGGCGGATGGAAAATATTTGGAACCTCTCGAACCTTAGACGTTTCACTACTTTCACATTATCAGAAACTCAATCAAGACGGCATTACCGAAGCATACGGAACCGCCTTATCCGCAAGCAAAAACATTGCGAAAGATAAGTTGCTGATGAGCGCTTGTATAACATACGCCGCCAAAAATGGCAGCCGGATCAAAGGACGTATCGTGGAAGACATGGGCTCTATCGTTTCAACAGAGGAACTGGCGGAATTCGACCATTTCTATGCCGCTTATGAAAATGCCATACAAACGGAAATAAAAGGCGAACTGCGTCAATCTTACAGTATTTACCGGCCGGTCACGGTAGACGGGAAAGACGCTTTTGAATTTGAAACCTATTATATCGTTGACGAAGCGGAAGCTTCCAAAGCCAGAATCCGGGCGTTCCAAAATGCCGCCCGGGAATCGGCCGTCGCCCAAAAATATGCGGAAAAAGTTTCGGCATTCGTAAATGAGGCTTTCAATCCGATGGAGGAATAAACAAACGGCAATAGATTCAATGCATTCATTTCTCAGACCTTCTTGCTTTTTCAGGTTCTTCATCATTACCTGTTCGCTCATGGCGGTTCTTTCATCATATGCCGAAGAACCGCCCGCCTGGTATGATTTGAAAGTGCGGCATACGCGCTATCCGAGAGAGGTGTACTTCAGTGGATTCGTTCTTGGTGAACAACAACCGGGAGAGAATCTTCAACAGGCAATGGAGCGCATCAAACGGGAAGCACAGGTTGAAGCGGCTTCGTCCATCCGGATGAAAGTAGAAAAAACGCTGACCGAATCCAATCGGAGTGAACTCGTACAAGAAGCAGGTTCTTTTGATGAAAGAGTGACGGAACATTTTGAATCTTCTACACAGATACGGGTTGATATGGAAATTCCCGGTTTGAAAGTGGAAGTCTGGAAAAATGACGCTACAAAAGAACTGGCAGCCTTTGCATACGTAAAGAAAGACGAATTGGTGCATACATTGGAACGACAGATTCTTACAGGAACGACTAAAGCGGAATTGACCTTGGAAAATGTAAGCCGGCTGATAGAGGAACACCGTAAGCCTGAAGCCCGTAAAGCGGCAGAGGCAGGAATGCGCTTGTTTGAAGACATAGAAAAAACGCAGGCGCTTCTATCGGCTGTTGACAATAGAAACGCTATTGACTTACAGATTTCCGAAACAAATAAACTCAAACAATCAATGGCGGATCGCCTGGCAGAGCTGCAACATGGCATTGCCATCTGCCTGCGTGTAAAAGCCTATTGCCAAGAAAAACCATATTCCTATCTGGAAAAACAACTGCAAGGGGAATTAAATGCTTTGAGTTGCCATTTTACCAAAGACACCGTTGAAGCAGAGTGGATTATCACTATTGATGCCAAAAGCAGGGAATATCAACGTATAAATTTCGGCAATACGGATATGTACACTTCTTATATGGATGCACAGCTTTCTGTGTTTAAAACCAGTACAGAAAAACTTATCTATGAGGATCTGTTGACGGTAAAAGGAACGCATACCTTAAATTTTGATGAAGCCGCACGGGAAGCATATAAAGCAGGGGCAAAAAAATAGGCTCCGTCATCACACAAACCATCATGCAATGAAAAGATTTTTATTATGGGCGATAGCTTGCCTGTTGCCTTTACTGACATCGGCGCAAGTAAGGAAGGTGGCCATTCTGGAAGCCGTAGATAGAGAAGGAAATGTTCCCTATGCCCATAAATTGATGTTACGGTCCAATCTTGCAAAAGCCATTACAAGTGCCGAGGGATATGAAGCATACGACAGAACCGATATGGATGCCATTATGGGGGAACAGAATTTTCAAAGAACAGGGATGGTCTCCGATGACCAGATAAGACGTTTGGGTGAGATGACGGGGGCTGCTTATATCCTGGTTGCAGAAGCTGCCATTGCAGATGAGAAGAGTATGTTCATCACCGCTAAGATTCTCAATGTGGAAACGGCAAAAACGGAAGTTACCGAAAATGTGTTAATGGGAAATTCTCCGTCCGAAATACAAATAGGATGTACGGAGCTGGCGAATAAATTGTTGGGGTTGAATATACAATCCACCAATCTCCTAATACAGCCAAAGCCGGCAACACAAGAAGAGGCGCCCCCTGTTGCAGCGCGTCAGACAAATATTTCAAACCAACAGGAACGTAGGGAGGGCATAGGTTCTCTTAAGGTTTTTCCGGATGGCAGCAAAGGTATTGTGTTTTTTGAAGACGAAACTGGAGGATTAGCGGTTTCTTTGGATCAGGTTTCTGTACAATGGGAAAATGCAAAAGGCCGTAAGTTCAACAATATTATCGCCTTGATTGATGAAGGTTCTGCCTCGACCTATTTTATCAAAGGGAAAGGATTGGAGCAAACCCGTTCTATTGTAAATCAAATAGGGGTGATGGCGCCGGCGGCGAATTGGTGCACGAACCATGGCTATGGCTGGTACCTGCCTTCGGCCGGAGAGTTGTATTATCTATTGGTTGTGGCAAATGAGAAAAAACGGGGACAAGGACGTATTTCCCGCGCTCGTATGGCAAACGGAGGCGCTCCTTTGGACGGGCGTTGGTTTTGGTGCAGCAATGAACATGACAGGAAGGAGGCCTTTAATGTATCAAATGGTGGAAGCATCGACACCGAAGATAAAAATGAATTGAACTATGTTGTAGCGGTAAGAGCCTTCTAGCACCTCATCTATTTATTTTGGATACTGCTGAGGGAAAAGACCGGTCTGATCTTTTCCCTCTTTTTATAGGCTTTCCGTTTTTTTATTTAACCCTTTTCTTGTTTCTTTGTAAACAAAAGGACGCAACCCAACAATTTCTCTTAATGAATTACCTCCTATACAATGCCTTTGTGGTGAATGAAGGCAAATATTTCAAAGGCGGACTTTGCCTTAAAGATGGAATCATCGAATCGGTTTTCGAGGAAAAAGGGGAAACCGCCGAGAGGGAAATGCCCTGCGCTGCCGGTTACAGCCCCATAGACCTGCAGGGAGCCTGTATCCTACCGGGCGTTATCGACAGCCATGTGCATTTCCGGCAGCCCGGGCTTACCCATAAAGGCGATATCGCTTCCGAATCGGCCGCCGCCCTCAGAGGAGGCGTAACCTCCTTTATGGATATGCCCAACACCCAACCGCAAACGCTCAGCCAAAGATTGTTGGCCGAAAAATATGAGGCGGCCGCCGGAACAAGCCTTGTAAACTACTCGTTTTACATGGGGTGCAGCGAAGACAATATGGAGGAAGTGCTTAAGACCGACCCCCGTTCGGTATGCGGAATCAAACTGTTTTTAGGTTCTTCAACCGGAAATATGCTGGTGCGGAATCCCCGTTATATAGATCTGTTGTTTAGGGAAGCCCCCACGCTGATCGCGGCGCATTGCGAAGATGAGGCCACCATAACCGAAAACATGACCGAATACAAGGAGAAATACGGCGAAAACGCACCTTTCGACGTACATGCCCTGATACGAAGCCGGGAAGCCTGTTTCCGGGCTTCGTCTTTTGCCACCGAACTGGCACGCAAGCATCAAACCCGTTTCCATCTCCTGCATATCTCTACCGAAAAGGAACTGGAATTGTTGGATCACGAACTGATTTCAGGCGAGATTTGTTGCAATTACCTATGGTTCAGTCAAGAAGATTATAAAAAAAAGACTTGGCGGATAAAATGCAATCCGGCCATCAAAACGCCGCACGACCGGGCTTCTTTGCAACAGGCCGTGAAAACGGGAAAATTTACCGTATCTACCGATCATGCGCCCCACACCCTGGAAGAAAAACAGAAGCCCTATTTTTCCTGCCCGTCCGGCGCACCCGGCATACAGCATAGTCTTCCCATGATGCTGGAATTGGTGCATCAAAAGGTATTTACTCTACCGCAGGCGGTACAGGCCATGTGCCACCGTCCGGCCCAATTGTACAGAATAGAGCGAAGAGGATTCTTACGCGAAGGATACGCGGCCGATCTGGCCATTGTGAAACCCGATGAACCATGGACGGTAGAACGTTCGGATATCGCTTATAAATGCGGTTGGTCTCCGCTTGAAGGCGAACGTCTGCACGGCAAGGTCTGGATGACATTCGTAAACGGCAACCTTGTGTACGGGGATGGCCGGATAGTGTTGCCCGGCTACAGAGGCGAGCGACTGCGGTTCCTATGATTTCATTTGCCGCATCGCCTTGCGGCGCTTGATAAAGACAGGCAAGAACGTGTCTTCTTCGTGGAGAAAACCGACCCTTCCCCAAAAGACAACCCGCTCGTTCTCCCTGAAAAAAAAGAGCCGTCCGGTAATACCGGACGGCTCTTTCATCACCTGCAAAAGGCTTCTGCGGAGTGTTTCTTTACGGCAGATAAACCTTGTACTGCGCCGTTTTACCGTTGTGTTCGATCAGCACCACGGCCACCTTCGCACTTTGGCTGATGGTGAGGAGAAGATTCTCATCACTCTTTACCTTGTACCGACCCAACAGGAGGCCATCGGTGCCGATTACACGCACGCCGTCGATCTGCAACGCACCCGGATTGAGTACATGGATCTGGCCTTTGGTGGCGTAAACCTTGAAAGCGGCCGCCAACACGTTTTCATTGGCGGCGCCTTCGGTGGTAAAGGTACTGCTTGCCCAACCGCTGTAGCGGTTGCCTGAACAAGCGGTAAGCACTGCCCACGAATAGGCGGTGTTCGGCTTCAAGCCGGCAAGCAGATAGCCGGTTTCCTCCAGATTCTTCACGCTGTCCCACACAGTAACGGCGCTTTCGCGGAAACGCAAGATGAATCCGGCGTTTTCTTCCGTGCAATTCCATGTGAGAAGAGCCGATGTCTGTTCTATCGACTCAGCCTTCAAATCGGTAGGTTGCGGACAAACGGGCGTTTCGGTTGTGGTGAAAGTTTCCCATTCGCTCCATGCGCTCATATCCCCGGCGATACAGATACTGCGCAAACGTACCTGGTACGGTGTTTTTTCGTTCAATCCTGTCAGGGTATAGTTGTTCTCCGCCACATTCACCATACCCGAAATTTCGGCGGCGCCTTCCTTGCGGTAAGCCAGCTGATATTCCTCCGCCTCACCTTCCCAGCCAACAACAGCCGAAGCGTAAGAAGGTTCAACCTTTATTTGCGTAGGCGCGAAACAGGTGATACCCACGGTAATGAAACTTTCAAAATCCGTGTATTCGCTCATGTCGCCATCAGCCATGCTGCAAAGAGCCTGTACCCCACCTTCATAATTCCTTTCGGGCAAAAGGTTGTCGAATTCAAATCCTGTGGCATCGGTCGTGTAGAAAGTATAGTTTTCCTGACCCACCACACGGATACGGATGCGATAGCCCATCGCCTCCCCTTCCCAGGCAAGCCGGGCTCCGTTGCGGGTTATATCGGATACTTCCACCGATTTCACGGCCGCACAGTCTTCACCCCCTGTAACAAAGGAATATTGACTCCAGGCCGAGGTGTCCTCTTCACAGAGATGCCCTACATATACCGTATACGGCGTTCTCGGACTCAAATCGGAAAGTTCTATCCGACTCGATTCCGCAGTTTCGATAATCTGGTTTTCATCCTTCCTATATTTCACAAGCCATTGGGAAACCGTAAAGTCTTCATCCCAAACAAGTGTGGCGGTATTGATACCCAACTGTTTCAAACGGAGGTTTCTGGCTGTCGGGCATTCATAAACCACACCCATGTTGTCTAACCACAGCATTTCCGCACTCGAACGCAAAACGCCCGTAACACCGACGGCCAATACGATTTCTTGACCGGCCCACTCCGACAAATCCTTCTCTATACGGGTAGAATCGCCAAAAGCCGCCATTTCATCGGCGCTCCACAACCCGAGCGTATTGTCGGTAACGAATGTTTTTCCACCATCGGTCGAAACCCAGAGATACATCCGGTAGTTTTCATTGGCCGCCTTTTCTACCGTTGTGAAGGAGCCGGCAACCGAACCGTAAGCCGCATCGAAAACAAATCTGGCCGATGCCTCCGCATCCAGACGGATAGCCGGCAAACGCATGATGGCCGTGGCCGATGCCATCAATCCCACCGGAAAGGTAACGGTACCGTTGTCTTTTCCGGGAACGGCCTGACTTGTTTGTTTCCATTTGTAGAAATAGCTCATAGCCGTTCCTGTCTGATCCATATCCAGGATCTCGGGAAGCGTGCCGGTTTGCGATTTCATATCCCAACCTACAGGCAGGGTTATCGTGGCTCGGGGATTCATGACAATCGGCAGATTGTTGAAGTCTTCCAAGAAAGGAACACCCAAGCCGGTGGTGAACGTTTCAGACTCCGTCCACTCGCTTACCGAGCCCACGCCGCATACAGCCTGAACACGGGCCCTGTAGGTAGTGCTGGACTGCAAACCGCTAATGGTATAGGGTCTTTGGGCCACATTATCCACCTGCATCCATTCCGTTTCATCTCCGGTTGCAACCGAATATGCCAGATTCCATACCCGTTCTTCGTTTTCACCGATTGTCCAGGTAAGTTGAACCTGATTGCTTTCCAACGAATTTTCCACCACTTCCAAACGGGTGGGATAATCGCATTCGGGCACTTCCAGCAACCGGAAAGAGTATATGTTCAACGCATGGGTGTTTTTTTGGGAAGTAGCCCAGCGAAGACGCAGTTTCGCCGCTTTAACGTTTCCGTAGCCTTTGATGGTAAGCATACGGGTTACACGGTCGGAGGTGGAGGCGAACCGGTCGGCGTTCGATTTGGTGATGGCATAGGCTGGTGTATAGGTAAGCCCGTTGTCGGTGCTTACTTCAAATACGATGGAATCCGTTTCACTCCATCTGGCGGGATTGTAAGCGGAATTTACATATCCCTCATAACCGGTCATCAGATATTCCATGATAAGGCGAACCGATTTGGCGGGAAAGTCCATCGGCGGAAAAGCCAGACAGGCTTCTCTCACCGTATCGTTTTCGGTGGTGACGGCAGCGAAAGAGTATTGCAGACCACCGTTTCTTTGCTTGGTGAACGCACTGGATGTACCGTCCCAACCGATGGGAACGTAAAAACTGATCATCTGCTCAAAATCTTCCGTAAAAGGAATTCTGGCAGGAGAAAGCAAATCGGCCTGCGCAAACGTGGTGGAATATACACCGTCGCTTCTTCTGGAGAAAGCCCCGAAATGGTAAACCTTGTTGTCTTCCACTTGTGTAAAGGAAACTTCCGTACCGGCCTTCCCCATATAAAGAACCACTCCGCCAAAAGATCCATCGGCCTTGTAGAGGGTATCACCCGCTTTGGCCTGCGCGCCGGGAATACCGAAATCGCCTTTATTCAACACGTTGCTATTATCATCCTTACCATGCCGATCGGTTACGGCCACCAACACTTCTTCATTCGAAGCGTTGGCCACGGTATTCAACCTTATTTCGGCATCGGACACCGAAACCACGTTCAATTCTGCCGGAGCACCGGTAAGCGTTGTGGCCTGGAATGCGGAAACATCACCATACCTAACATCGCCCGTGCATTTGTAGTTGTAGAACCAAAGCGAATAGTGGTAAACGGTATTGGGTTCGATGGTATCTCGGTGATAATCGTACGAAGCATCCATATCGGAACCGAATTCGCTACCGTAGGTAGATTTGATGACAGTTCCCGGCAAATCGCCCAAAGAGATTACTTTACCGCCCAACAATTCATCTCCTTCCTTATAGAAGGTTCCGTCAACAGGCTTGCCCGTAACGGGAGTTGGGGAAACCAACAGGAGATAGGCATCGGCATCGGCGTTCTCCATCGTGGCGATAACCGTCAAAGCCGTGCTGGTGGCCTTTTCCAAGTTCATAACAGCCGTCAACGAAGGCTTTTGGCAAGGGTCAGGCAAAGAAAAGGTATAAAGCAGACCTCTGTCGAATTTTCTTTCTGCCGTAATCATTCCGCCACCATTTGCAGACTGATCCGTTTCCAGAAAATTCGTGGAAGTGGCCGTTCTGTAGTGCGCGCCGTCTTCTCCCGAAATGCCGATGCAAAGGAACTGATACCAACCGGACTTTATCGTAATCTCATCAAACAGCAGTTCAATCCGGTTGTCTTCTTCATACAGTCTGATCTGATACCGCCACACATCCTGATCGGCATATTGTATCGAATACTCAACGGCCAACACCCGATTGCCTTCGTCTCCGGAAAGCAGGTATTTCACCGGCGACACAAAAGCAAGCCCGGTATTGGCGCCCAGTCCGATGGTCGGACTTACCATGCGGTAAATATTGTTTATCGTAGGCGTGCCTTGCAGATTCACTTCCACTTCGGCATCGGATTTCAAACCCAACCAGATATAACCGATACCCGAAGCCAGGAATTTGTCGTACACCTTACCTTCGAAAGTAAAGTCGAAACCGATGGGAATGCCGGCCATGGAGGCGGTGGATTCCTGCAACAACAAACTTTCGGTGGCATTGAAAACCGTTAAAGGAATGTCGGCCGCCGCCGTTTCCATGGTTCGGGCCAAACTCACGGCATCTTCTCCCAACTGCGTATAGGTGTTGCCTTGTTCTGCCTTGAATTTATAAAATTGAACGCTCTGCGCCGACACAAAGCCGATACAAAGCATGCTTAAGATAAAAGCACTTGTTAAGAATGATTTTTTCATCTTTTTGGTTTTTAGTTTATGATTATCTGTCCGCTACTTTCAACAGTTTGAAAAATCGTGTACCGGCAACGGTTTTTACCTCCACGATGCAGATCCGGGTGGAACGGTTCTGAAAACGAAGCCACACATCGGTTTCCGTGCGGATCGTTTCCGTTTTCAGACATCTTCCGTCGGCACCATACACACTTACTTTTTCAATCCGCAACGAGGAAGGATTGGCTATTCGGAAACCGCCTTCAACGCCGGCCACCGAAAGGGACTGCAAAAGCGTATTACCGGTATTGGCCGCAACCTCTTCCTTCAAATCAAGGAAGAGGCAGTCGCCGCTGCCTGTTATCGAATAGTTCTGTCCTATCAGCCTGCCGTTCCCATCCCGCACTTTATAGAAACCGGAAGGGGATTCCAGCCAACCGTCGTGCCAGGCATCCGAAAACTCCAACACATATATCCCGTCTTCCGGCAACGCAACCGTATCGTTTATCGAACTTTGCTTTCCTGCCTCAAACGGCCCGTTCCGGTATAAAATCTCCCCTTTTCTGTTCCGAACCCGATAAGCCACTTCGTCTCCGTCCCTGTCGGTTTTCATTTCGATGCAGATGATACGGGAGCCAGACTTTACCGGTTCTTCGAAAACATAAGACAGTGCCTCTGCCTCAAAGGTCTGCCCGTTTATAGCCGACGGGGTCAATACCGCGGTGTTGACAGATTGGATTCCGTAACTTTCCACCGGTATTTCGCATATCCCTGTCTGATAGGGAAGAATGCATACTTCCGCCTCAATCTCGCTTTCAACACCGTTGATATCCGCAACAAACGAAATACGGGATATCGTATCGTTGCATTTATTACGCACTTTCACCGGAAAAAAATCGTAGCCATAGCGACGATCCGGCAGTGCAAGCGCAGTGAACTCCGCATCCGGATCTTCTTCGAGCCCGTTGATTTCGGGCTTGCAGCCGGTAACGTTCATTACCTCCCGCCTGCCTTCGGCCATGAACACCACCAATTCGATATCGCGGATCTCCAGATCGATGCCGCGGACCTCTTCGGGCAGGACATAAGTATAGCGGCGCGTGTAAACCTTACCTGCCTCGTTTTCCCTTATTTCCTCTCCCCATTGGCCGGTAAGCAGATGGCGCAACATATGTTCGTGCAAATAATTCTGTCCGCCGCCATTCTGGTAGCCGACAACATGATTCTGCACCAAAGCCACATTCAGAAGATGCATGTTTTCCGAACTCCCGTTCGGATAGCAATACTCCACATCCACCGTCAGTTCCCGGGTCCGGAAATCCACCACGGCTTGCGCATAGAGATTCACTTCCGCATCCTGCGCCGACAACAGCTTGGTGGCCTTGGTCCAGAGACTCCGCGACAGGGCGGGATCCGGCTGGCCGTAAGGACGCCTGCTTATCGAACCGCTGGGAAAAAAGTCGGCTCCTGCATCGGCAAGCAGCGTGTCCCCGAAATCGGTACGGTAATCCGGATAACCTTCGCCCGGTTCGGCATACCAGCCTCCATGTACGGCAATCACATAAAAAGCATCCCCGCGCAACTCCTTCAAAGCGGAAGCCATCTCCGCCCCATCCGGACAGTTTCCGCATTTCATGCCCGTATATTCTTCCAGAAGAACCGCCCTCTTTTGAGGTACGGTGGAGACCCGCTGTGCTGCCAGATCATCCACCGCGCCCCACACGAGAGCCATACATACAAAACACAGCAAACGTTTCATCGTACTGTCGGTTGATGGCTTATCTCAGTATGATTTTTTCATAACAAACCTGCCCGCCTGCAATGGCACGCATCAGATACACGCCCGAAACCAAGTTGGCCGGACGCTGCCATTCAACAAGATTTTCTCCGGCTTCAAGGATTCCGTTGTAAACAACACCCACCGACGCACCCTTCACGTCCAGAAGTTCTATACGGGCGGCCGTTTGTCCGGTACCTTTATGATTCCATGCGATCCGTGCCGAAGTCCCCACCGGATTCGGAGACACCCGCAAGGCCGAAGAAGCCTCTCCGACCGCTCTTTCATTGGCCGCGGAAGTATTTCCCAAAGAACCGTCCAGATGCAGATTCTGCCCGTAAACATTGTATGTGTTCAGATTATCAAAATCCCGGAAGTCGTTCCAAAAGAATATCCATTGGCCTTCCCTCATGGGTAAAGAAACCATATTGCTCTTGCTGCCGCCGGTTTCCCTCGACGAAATCGACACCGATGTATCCTGCCATACATATTTACCCTCGGCATCAACCAAAACGGCATAAGCGTCAATCATATTGTCGCCGGCAAACATCTCCATATAAGCGGCCATCAAGGCTCCCTTGGGCGCCAATTGCAAACTATAATAGGCCAATGTGTGATGTTCGAGCGGCGCTATATCCACCCCCATCGGATCCCACAGCAATTCGCCTTCGGCACTGATTTTCTGAGCGGCGATACGCTGCCACGCCTGCGTATTGGGGTCAAACTCACGCCACACACTGTAAAATGTACGGGTTTCCGCATCAAACACCACATCAGGAGCCGCGCAACGGTAATCGGGCGTATATCCCATGCGCAAACCTTTTGAACCTTCGGTAAAAGCATGTGTACCGTCGGCCTTGATCCATGCCAACAAAGGCTGTTCGGGATCATAACCCGGCCAGGCGGCCACCAAGCCTCCTTCAACAGGAATCACTTTCATCCAGGTCCAAAGCGGCGTAGTGGGCAAAGATCCTCCATATACCAAAACGGGGTTCGGCCAGACATCATTGCCGTCAAAATCCAATTTACGTGCGTACAATTCCTGCATGGCCCCTTGGGCATACAGCAAGATACATTCGTTATTGCCCGCATCTACCAGATACGGATAGGTAAGCGCCGTGCCTTCCATCGAAAAGACCTTGCCCTCTCCCCAAAGACGTTCCCCGTCGGCCGACAAACGTTGCATACGCAACTGTATGTTATCCGCATCAAAGGTTTCTTCTTCCCAAGCGAACACATAGCTGCCGTCAGACATCTGGATAATCTGCAAGGCCGCGCAGAAAGAAGGAAGCTCGTCTCCGTGAAGGGATATGCCCGAATGATTCCACCTATGCTCGCCCGTCTTGTCGATCTTATAAGCCGTATAGGTATTGAGGTCTTCGCGGCGTAAATCCTGATTCACCACAATCGCGTTCTCATCCCTGTCCACAAACAAAAGATTGTTGTAAACATTATATGTTTTGGTGCGTTCCTCGCAGATCAGGAGGTCGGATTCCCAAAGTGCCACGCCGTTTTTGTCGAAATATTGAAGATACGGAAGCGTAGTGCCGCCCGAGGGACCGTTATGATACAGAAACCAACTTCCGTCCGAAAGCATCTTGGCCTCGGTGGAATACACGCTTCTGTCAATCAACCGCAAATTTTCCGCAGCCTCTCCCGACCACTGTGCCTGCACGCCTGTAATCCAAGCGGAAGCCAAAAACATAAGCCCAATCAATTTTTTCATAATTTTTAGTTTTTTATTCGTTTATAAATCAATTGCGACAGTTTACTGTATTATCATCTTTTCAACGGCCGCCCGACCGTCAACCCCTACGCGGATAAAGTAAAAGCCAGAGTTAAACTGATGTGTGTCAAGGTTGTATATTGTCTTCTCGGCGGCTCGCACAGGAATCCTGTTACGGAACACCACTTTCCCTTGCATATCAAACACCTCCATATCCAGCTGTCCCGAACCAAAGCCATCGAACGTAAGCTGGTTGTCAGGACGATATGCCGGAACAGGATTATGACTCAAACGGATACCCGGTTCACGGCCCTGCCTGGCCCTTTCCGTTCCAGTTTCCGTTGATTTTGGCAGAACAAACGAAAATGCCGCACCGTACATGCCCACATAGGAAGCAGAGAAAATCACCCCTCCATCGGCATCCTTTATCTCATAGCCTCCTTGAAATCCATCCAGAAAGGCATCTCTCACTTCAAACGAATAAATCTCGTCGGGCAACAGGGAAAAACCGATGCTGTCGGTGCGGGGCGCACCGTCCTGAAACGGTCCGCCGCTCTGCAAAACCTCGCCTTCCCGATTGCGCACGGCATAGGTTATCTCGCTACCGTACGTATCGGTGGTGAGCACGATGCTTACCCGGTCGGTCCGTACCTGCACCGGTTCGGATATGTAGTCGGCCACCGTATTGCTTTCAACCGCCTCTCCATTGAGGTGGGTGGCGGAGATACGGTACTTCACCACTTTGGAAAACGGATAGTCTCCCAAGGGAACTTCAACCTCATGCTCCTGACCGTAAGGAATGGAAACGGACACTTCGGGTTCATAGGTCTGCGCACCCATCACCACCACAAAACGTATCTTCTTCAAGGTATCGGTACCGAGATTCTCTATCCTTACCGGTATGGAATGACGCGAATGCGTGGTAAAAAGAGAGGGTGCGCTCAACGAAACTTCAGGGGCCCGGTAACGCCCCTGATAAGACACTTGGGAGGAGGCTGAGTTGAGAACTTCCTTGTTGGGGCGGCTCATAAAGGCCACCACTTCCAGATTGGGGAAGACCGGGGCCTGATTGCCATACCGTTCGGGCAGGATCAGCGAATAACGCCTTTCCCTTACCTTGCCTGCTTCCGTATCATAGACGGTATCGCCCCAGACATCGGTAAGAAGGTCGCGGGCGATATGCCGGTGCAGGTATCGGGAACCCTCGGATGAACCGGTTTGCGCGCCCCGGATAAAATTTTCGGTAAGAACCACATTCAAAAGCGAATAGGAATCCTCAACCTCTTTGGGATAAAAGTATTCCACCCGTACGTCCAACCTTCTCGAGAGCGTGTCCAACGTAGCTTCCACATACAGGTTCACCAGAGCCGTATCTCCAAGGGAATACTTGACGGCAGACGGCCATTCGCTTCTCATAAGAGAATATCTTTCGGGATTCAAGGCCCCTGACTGGCCGTTATCCGCCAATTGCGGAAAGAAAGTACGGTTGATATTCCCGGAAGGTATGGCCGAACCGCCCGAGGCGGCAAACCAACTTTCGCCGAAAGAAGTGCGGAAATCGGGTTCATTCCCACCAGGAACGGCCAAACTGCTTACATGTACGGCAATGGTCTGCAATCTTTCGCCCAATACATGACGCAGATTTTGGGCGGTTTCATGCCCTGAAGGGCAATAGCTGCAATGAATGGCCGTGAATTCCTCTAAAAGAAAGTTGCGCAAGACAGGCCGGATTTCCACGCCTGCGCCATGCTTTACCTCATGCGCACAAGACGTTAACGGGAAAAGGATAATCCACATCAGTACAACCGCACCGGAAACCGAAAAGAAAAAGCTACGTGTGTTTGCCATATCGGACTTGGTTTTTACTCCTCGAATCAACAAGGCAATAATACATATTGCCGAGAAAAACAAGTCCATTGCCATCCATATTTGACTACGGCATTTTAATATCGTAGCTACATACAACTACGGCAATTTTTCTTAACGTAAATAAATGAAAAAGTTATATGAACTAATTTATATATATCCAACCGGATATTTTTGAGAAAAACGTACCCTTTTCGAGGATGCAACAAGCTATTTCGCAACCTGTATCAGAATTGAGAAAAGAATTCTATCAGATTCACCTCCGAATCCAGCCCCATTTTCTTGCGCAGGCGGTTGCGCGCGCTTTCCACGCTACGGACTTCCTTAAGCGTGATGGCGGCTATTTCCTTGGAAGACAGCCCGAGCCGCAGGAAAGAACAAAGCCTTAAGTCTCTGTAGGTTAACTCAGGATAAGCCTTTTGCAGGCTCTCGTAAAACGATTGATATACCTGTTCGAAATAATATTTGAAATCGGCATAGGTTCCTTCATTGCTCTGATTACGAAGTTTGAGCATCATCGCGTGAATATGCGCCTTCTTTCCCTTGTCTTTGGGATTGAGCTCCAACAGAAGCTGCTGCAATTCACGGTTGATGTCGAGGATATACTCGTTGTTCTTGACCATATGCAGCACCTTGGAGGTAAGTTCCCTGTTCCGTAAATCCAAAGAATCCTGCAATTCCTGCCGTCTGCGGCCCAGAATCTCCTTTTCCTTTTCGTGCAACGCCGCCTGCCGCACCAACAGATTGCGGTCTTTTTTTCGCAAAAGCCTTTGATACACATACAAAAGCGCCACCACAACCAAGGCCACCACCATACCGCCTATCACCATTATCAGATACATTTGCCGATTCCGCATCTGCAAATATTCTATTTCCCTTTCTTTCTGTTGAATATCCTTCAATTGACGTTGCCGTTCTATCTCATAGGCGGCCTCCATGTTCTCCATGCGCAGACGGTTGTCTGCCGAAGCCAGGGAATCCTGCAAGGTCTCTTTCATTTTCAACACATTGCAAGCATTCTGATATTGAGCCTTGCTGTCGTACCAATCGTACAGCGCCTGCAAGACCGATATTTCCGCCCCCTTGTTGGCCAGATTTTGGGAAATACTCCATGCCCGCATCAGGTAATGATACGAAGAATCCATATCCTGATGGATGTCGGACAACAAAAGATACGAGGGTATCAGATCCAGATAACGCCGGTTGGATTCCTGATAGGTGATTACCGTACGTATCATCTCTTCCGCCACCGCTTTTTTTCCCTGACGGTTATACACCGTGGCCATGTTGGTCCAGATAAGGTGGTATAGTTCGGGATCATGGTCATAGTCGATATATCCCAATGCACGGGAAAGGGCGGCCAGCGTTTTGGTATAATCCGCCTGCATGTAGTACAGACCGGAAAGGTTGTTGTAGGTGTTTACAAGCTCTTGTTTGTTGTCCAGACGCGTATTGATGGCGATGGCCGAATCGTACCAGGTCTTTGCCTTTTCAAAAGATGCCTGTTTGAAATATATGTTGCCTATATTGTTGCAAAGGGCCGATTTACGGCTGTCGAAATCCGTTCGGCATTCATCCAAGGCCGTCATATACAATTCCATCGCCTTTGCCCACAAGCCCATATCGGCATATGCGGCACCCAATACCACCCGTATCGACACCCTGAAAAAACGTCCTTCCAAACCGGAGGTGGCGCCGAAATACGACAATGCGTCTTCAAACATCGCGATAGCCGGCACATGCCTGCCTTGTGTCAGCGCCTGCTTGCCCGCTCTATCAGCCCGATAGAACAAAACCGAATCCGACACCGGAACCGATGGTCCGTAAACGGAGTCGTAGAACGCCGTCCCCAACGTATCGCCAAGTGTTTCCAAAGCCTTTATATGTTCCCAAAGCACCTGTCGGCGGGGTTCTTCCGCCTTTAAGATGCCCGAGAAAAAACAAGCGATGAACAGGATGATGGGGATCCGTTGCGATTTCATTTTTTCTTCCGAATCAAAGCGCAGGCCGGTCGCTTGCGCGTTCCCAAAGATAAAAAATCCCGGAAATCTTTCCGGTGTTTGCGGAGACAAACTTTTCAAACAGGACAAAAAATAGTCAAATAAACACTTATCTTTGCCATCTTTTCTGCAATGAAATAAAGAAAACGGATGATAAACGCTTGGCTCGAAAAGATGTTCTCTCAGGAAAACTGGGTGATTTACCTTATCGGATTTTCCGCACAGCTTCTGTTTTCGGTACGATTGCTGATACAATGGCTCCTTTCCGAAAAACGGGGCAGCGTGCAAAGCCCCGGCATATATTGGATTCTCAGCATCGCCGGAGCTTTCCTGCTTACCCTTTACGGGTGGTTCCGCCAGGATTTTTCGGTGATTCTGGGGCAGTTCATCACCTACTATATCTATATGTGGAACATGCACGAAAAAAAGATTTGGCAACCTATTCCTGTCGTGTTCCGCCTTATCCTTATCCTTACACCCTTGGTCGCCATGGGTTATATGCTGCACGATGCACGGAATTTTTTCACCTCCTTCTTCCAGAATCCCGATGTTTCGACAGGCCTGCTTGTGTTTGGTTCAGCGGGACAGGTACTCTTTACCTTCCGTTTCATTTATCAAATCATCTATTCCTACCGGAAGGGCGAATCCGTATTGCCGATCGGCTTCTGGATACTGAGTTTCATCGGTGCCAGCAGCATCATGGCCTACGGCGTTTTCCGCAGCGATCCGGTGCTGATCCTGGGGCAGTCTTTCGGCTGGGTGGCCTACCTGCGGAACATCATGATTTGGAACGGTCAAAAATCACACTAAATGCATAAAGCCGGTTTTGTAAGCATCATTGGCAATCCCAATGCAGGCAAATCAACCCTGATGAACGCCCTTTTGGAAGAGGAACTCTCCATTACCTCGCCCAAGGCGCAAACCACGCGCGAAAAGGTGTTGGGCATCTTGAACGGAGAGAACTACCAGATTGTGTTTTCCGACACTCCGGGCATCCTCAACCCTCACTACAAACTGCAGGAAAGCATGCTCAAGAGTATCGAGAACAGCCTGGACGACGCCGACATGTTCATTCTGATTACCGATGTGGGCGAAGACTTCAAGAATCCCGAATTTATCGCGAGGATTCAGAAAACAAAACTTCCCATCCTGCTTCTGGTAAACAAAATCGATACGGTTACCCAAGAAGAGGCCATGCGGAAAATCAGCTACTGGCAGGAAAAACTGCCCGAGGCCGAAGTGATTCCCGTATCGGCCCTGCATAAGTTCCAGACTCGCAAGGTACTTGACCTTATCCTGCAACATCTGCCCCAAAATCCGCCCTACTTCCCGAAAGACGAACTTTCGGACCGCAACCTGCGCTTTTTTGCCGCAGAAACCGTGCGCAAGCATATCCTGCTCCAATATCAGCAGGAAATTCCCTATTCGGTGCAGGTGGAAATAGAGTCGTATAAGGAGATGCCGAAACTGGACCGCATTGAAGCCGTGATTTATGTGGAAAAGGAGAGTCAGAAGGGCATCCTGATCGGAAAAGGAGGCTCCGCGCTCAAACGTGTGGGCACCGAAGCCCGCAAGGAATTCGAAAAATTCCTCGGCAAGAAAATCTTTCTGGATCTTCGTGTGAAAGTGCTGAAAAACTGGCGTAACGATGATCGTATGTTACAACGTTTCGGCTACGACCTGTCCAAACGCAACCCCCGGCAGAACGACCGGGCGGCCGATCCGGCGGCCGATGCGGAAGCGGCCCTGATGGCAGAGATGCAGAAATTGCAACAGTCCGGAAACGAAGAAAAACAGTAAGTTCATGAAAGCGAAAAAAATCGTCCTTTGCTGTCTGGGCGCCGTCATAGCCGCTTGCGCCGCCGTCCTGCTCTGGCCGGGCAACTACTATGTGCACCGCGCCCTGATTCACACCTATCCCAAAATAGACCAATACCCCATTTTCGAGAACCGTGTGGTAAAGGCGGCCCATCCCATGCCTTTCGCCTATGCACCCGGCGTGAACGGACGCAAAGTGGACGCCCGTTTTGAAAAAAGTTTTGAAGAATACGGCACTGTCGCTTTCCTGGTGCTGAAAGGGGGAAAGGTGTATGCCGAACAATATTGGGAAGGATACGGAAACAACACACACAGCAATTCTTTCTCGATGGCCAAGAGCATCGTTTCGCTCTTGATCGGCTGCGCCATTTCAGACGGCTACATCCAAAGCGTAGAACAACCGGTAAGCGACTTTCTGCCCGAATGGGGCGAATTCGAGGGCCAGCCGCTGCTGATTCGCCACCTGCTCACCATGAGCGCGGGCGTAAAGTGGAACGAAAGCTCCACCTCGCTTTTCTCCACCACCACCGAAGCCTATTACGGCAAAGACCTCTGGGACTTGACAAAAAGGGAAGTCCTGATAGAAAAGCCCGGCCGATACTTCAACTACCAAAGCGGCGTTACACAGATTCTGGCGTTCCTGCTTAAGAAAGCCACAGGCAAAAACATCGCCGACTATGCTTCCGAAAAAATATGGACGCCTATCGGTGCCGAAGAAGACGCCCTTTGGAGCTTAGACCACAAAAACGGCATGGAAAAAGCCTATTGCTGCTTCAACAGCAACGCCCGCGATTTTGCACGACTAGGCCAGTTGGTTTTGCAGAACGGCTATTGGTACGCTGCCCCAAACCAAGAAGACAGCAACTCGGTAAGGCGTATCGCCGTAGTGGATTCGGCCTATGTGGCCCAAGCCCTTTCGCCTGCCCGCTACCTCACCGCCCGTCTTCCCGACGGAACGGAAAGCCCCTGCGACATGTACGGCTACCAGTTTTGGATGCTGAACTACAAAGGGCACGATGTAAAGTATTTTCGCGGCATCTTAGGTCAATATATTCTGGTGATTCCCGATTCAGACGCCGTTATCGTACGTTTGGGCCACAGACGGGCCAAGGAATACGACCCCGTTTACGACTATCCGGTAGATATCAACCTTTGGTTGGAGGCCGGCTTTGACTTGTTGAATCGATAAGCATGCACGGAAAGCGGTTTTGGGGTTTATTGTTATGCCTGTTCCTGTGCCAAGGGGAACCGGCGGCGGCTCAAAGCACCTGCATCTACAAGCAATTCAGGATGCCCGTACCGGTATGGCTCTATCCCGAAGCTGTTCCGGCCAATCTGTTGGACAGCACTTTGGGTCAAAGATTCATCGACACCGCAGCGGAACGGTATATCAGGCACGTGCTTTACCGTCAACCCATCTCACCGCTTAAACTCTCGGATTTTTACGGCACGGTCTGGAAACTGGACGCATTCGGAATAAAATCCCTCTATAGGCCGCAATACGAGAAAGTTTTCCGCAACCAACTCTACAATGCCAGATGGGGTGTAGATCCGTATAAACCCTTTAGTCAGATAGAGAATATGTTGCGGATAAGCAACCTGCACGACACGGTGTTGTTGCGCAAGCGACGCGGAAAATACATACGGCCCAAATCTCTTCCGACGGTGGTGCAACCCACAATAGCAAAAGAAGCAGAACTGGCCAAACCGACGCGCAAACCGCTTATCAATCCCAAGGATTCGGTAAGACGCTGGACTTTCGATGTCTCGACCGGTATAAACATGGCGCAGATGGCACTTGTAAACTGGGCGGCAGGGGGCGAAAGTTCCGTTTCGGGCAACGGACGTTTCCATTTGAACATCGCTTATAGGCGGGGCGGTCACAAATGGGAAACGAAAATACACACAGAATACGGGCTCATTTACCGAAAGATAGACGGATTGAATAAAACCGTCGACAATCTCCTTGTTTCCACCCGTTACGGTTATGCCATTCCCGGCGGCCGTTTCTATTACACGGTATTGGCCGAATTCCAAACCCAATACGACAAAGGCTACGCCAATACGGGCGATAAGGAATACATCTCCACCTTCCTCTCCCCTGCATACCTCAATCTTTCGTTAGGTATGGAATATAAGCTGGCAAAATTGCTTTCGGTTTATCTGGCGCCGTTAAACAGCAGAAACACCATTGTAAACGACGCCTTTCTGTCCAACAAGGGGGCTTTCGGCGTGGATTCGGGCAGGCATGTCAAATGGGAAGTGGGGATACTGCTCACCACGGCTTTGGAATGGCGATTCCGCAAAAACATGGTTATCAAGACCGATGCCAGTTTCTTTACCCCCTACGACAGAAATTTCGGCAACATCGTGGTGGACTGGAATGTGGGGCTGGACATGCATATCAGCAAATTGCTTAAAGTCTCCATCGGCACTTCGCTCAAATACGACGACAAGGTAAAAACCGTGGATGCCGACGGCAACGAACACGGCCCCAAAGTACAGTTCCGCGAAATGGTTACCCTGGGTGTCGGCTACACCTTCCGCTACAGATCCAAACAGATAGAATTCTAAGCAGCGGACTTGCAGGTTTGCACAAAGACCCGTATTTTCGTAGAGAAAAACGTTTTGTCTTATGGCATTCATTCTCGCCCCTTCGTTGCTTTCGGCCGATTTCGCCAACCTGCAGACGGCTGTGGAAACCCTCAACCAATCGCAGGCCGACTGGCTGCATATCGATGTGATGGATGGGATGTTCGTGCCCAACATCACTATCGGGCAACCTGTGGTAAAAGCCATCAAGAAGCACGCAAAGAAGCCCTTGGACGTGCATCTGATGATTATGGAGCCCGACCGCTATATCGCCGCTTTCAAGGATGCCGGGGCCAACATCCTCACCGTGCATGAGGAAGCCTGCCGGCACCTGAACCGCACCGTTTCCCAAATCAAGCAATGCGGCATGAAAGCCGGCATATCCATCAATCCGCACACCCCTGTCTCCATGCTCGAGAACATGGTGGAATACGCCGACCTGATTCTTCTCATGAGCGTGAATCCGGGCTTCGGCGGGCAGAAATTCATTGAAAGCACCTATCGGAAGATAGAGGAACTGAACCGGCTTCGACAGAAGTATAACCCCCATTTGGTGATTGAAGTGGATGGCGGCGTAGGTATAGACAACGCCCAAAGGCTGCTCAACGCAGGCGTGGACGCCCTGGTGGCCGGAAACGCTATTTTTTCCGCGCCGGACATCATCCGCCAGATCGCGCTCTTTAAAAGTTTAGGAGAAGGCTCTTTATGAAACGTATCAGAAATATCCTTTCTCCCAAACAGGCGTATCTTACCGGATACCTTGTTTTTGCCGCTTTGCTGTGGTTATTTTTCTTTTTCGGCCTCCCCTATGTGTTGGAGTTTTGGGAAAAGAACACCCTGTTCCGTTACAGCACTGAATACTTTCGTTACTTCGACCACGATCCGTTGGGCGTGCCTTTCTACCTCAACACTTTCTTTGTGCAGTTCAGCTATTACATCGGGCTGGGGGCGGCCGTACACGCAGGGCTTTTCTGGCTTATCGCCTTTCTGCTGAACCGTAGCCTTTCCTATGCCGCCGGCAAGCGGATGTTTGCCCCCGGTTGGATTGTGAGCGGCTTGATGTTGCCCACCGTGTCTTCCTACGGTCTTATCTGGGCCGTGATCTTATTGCTGATATTGGCGGGAACCTGGCTTTGGCTACCGCTTAAAAAGCCCGCGGCACGCTATGTGTGCCAAGCCATGGCAACGGCGGCGCTGATGTGGATGATACGGGAATATACGCTGTTTGCCTGCCTGTTTTACATCAGCATCGATGTCTTGGCCGTTCGCACACAAGGAAAAAAGATACGGCATTATATCTTCTGGCCCGGCATCGTATCGGCATTGCTGTGCTTCGGCATAGGATGGTTCTCATGGTTGCCTTACCGATTCATGTATTCCAACAACATCTTCGTCCTTAATTATGCGGGTGCCAAAATAATGCTTCCCCCTTTCAACTATTTCCATCCCACCATACCTTCGCTTGTCTGCCTGAACATCGGCCTGCTTCTGTTGGTCGGACTCGGGTTCCATAAGTTTCATCCTTTTCGTTTTCCCGTAAAGAGATATGCGTTGCCGATACATTTCGGGGCGAGTGTGGTTCTCTTGGTGACCGGCGCCGCTATCTGCTTTGCACAATCAAGGCCGATGCGAGAGTTTCAGAAAGTGGACGCCCTTTTTCGGGAGTACCGTTGGGAAGAAGCCTTACAACAACTCAACCGGCAATGGGAAAGAGAACCCGATATGTCCGGGTCTTCCTACATCCAAAGCCTGTTCGGAGCTCAGACCAAAGTGGCGCTCTTGGCTACCCGTAAAGCTACAGACCAATTGTTCACTTATCCGCAACCGGCATTCCCGATGCTTTTTCCCTTGAATTTAGTCAATCGGGCCGAATCATTTGTGATACCCTCCTATTGCCTTTATGCGGGCGGTTTCAGCGAAACGCTTCACCTCAATTATGATTTCGTTACCGCACATTGTATCAGCCCCAACACACTGAGAAGCATCATAACTGCCAGCCTTATCTTGAACGACACCATGCCGGTTTCGAAAATGGTGCATTTTTTTGAAAAGACCCTCTTTTACCGACAGGAAGCCGCGCTCTACCGCGATGTTGAACGCCGCAACGCACTACCGGCCGTAAAACGGGGCAGAACCATGCTTCCGCCCAAGAACTATACGGTTAAAACCTACAAACCGGACGAGAACGCGCTTACGCAACACCCCAACGATCCCGAAAATCCGTTTTTTTACGAATATTACCTCTGTGTGAGACTGCTGAGAAAACAACATAACCTCATCCCGGCCGAAATGCCCGATATACGGAAATTCTACCGGCGAGGATCGGTGCCCCGACATATACAAGAGGCCTTATTGGCCAACTTCGACTACTTTCCCATGCGCTTGGCCTACCCCGAATATATAGAAGGGGTCAGCGCTGAAACCTGGCGTGACTATTGGCAATTTATAGTCGACAATCAAAGTTTCCAAGCCCAGAACATCAGTTTTAAACAACTGCAGAAAAAATGGGCGCATACCTATTGGTTTTACGATAATTATCTGAATTTCATTGAAGTAGGAAAGAGCAGTTCCATACCCATTAACTGAGAAATATGAATACCCGACATTTTTTTCTTTATTTCCTGCTATGTTTATCTATAACAGCTTGTAGTCCAAACAAAAGCGAATTGAAGCAGATTGGATTGTTAGCCGGCAGGAACGCCCTGTTATGGCCGGACTATATCGATGTAACGGTCCCTTCCAACATCGCTCCCTTGAATTGCTATATCGTTCCTCCGCATACATCCTATACTTTGAAAGCCTATGGATCTGTTGCCGATACGGTAAAGATGAAAGGCCGCTACCGGATAAAATTCAACGAAAAAGCCTGGCACCGGTTATTGGAAGAAAACGAAGGCGGCCGCATCCATGTGGAACTTCAACTCAAGGGAAAAGACTTCTGTAACGAATACCGCTTCTTTATAGACGTGCGCGACAGCATTGACCCTTTTATGACCTGCCGTCTGATTGAACCCAGTTACCAAACCTCTTCCTTGCTGCAGACCATAGAATTCGATTTGCGCCATAGCACCCAGCGGCTTTTGTTCGATAACCGACTGCAGGTTTTCGGATGCGAAAACTGCCATACCTTTGCGCAAGGCGACGGCGGTTACTTGATCTATCATGTGCGTTTCAACCGCACGGGTACTTTTATCGTCCGGCACGACACGGTGCTTCGCGTCAATCTCAAATCGGAACGCTTTCCGCAAGGGGGCGTGTATCCGGCCTGGCATCCTGGCAAAAAAATGATTGCGTTCGGCACTTCAGCCGCCTATCCTTTCGTACATTCCAAGGACATTGTGCGCCGCACGGAAGTCTACGACTCAATGGGCGATATCATCGTGTACGACATAGACCGCAACCGCATCTTTACCGACCGCCGCATCAGCAGCGCCGAGGTGGAAGAAACTTTCCCCTGGTGGAGTCCGGACGGAAAATACCTCTATCTCTGCCAATCCCCCAATCCCCTCCGCGACAGTGCCGAAGACGATGTGGACTATTCCCGAAAGATAAAATACAACCTGATCCGCATCGCCTTTGACGAGAAAACACAAACATTCGGACAAATCGATACGCTGGTAGATGCCGCCGTAACCCGTCAAACCGTTTCTTTTCCCCGTATCAGCCCCGACAACCGTTTTCTGGCATTCTGTCTGAGCGATCACGGCACCTTCCCTATCCGGCATCCGGAAAGCGACTTATATCTGATTGATTTGCAAAATACTAACAGGATTTCCGATTCAGTTTGGATTCCTGCCTCCAAACACTGTGCGATGAAAAGGATGGAGCATATAAACAGCCAATTTACAGAGAGTTACCACACATGGAGCAGCAACAGCCGATGGCTGATGTTCAGTAGCAAGCGCGAAGACAATCTCTACTCCCGCCCCTACTTCACCTATGTGGATACGACGGGTTCAAGCACCAAGCCCTTTATGTTGCCGCAAAAGGATCCGATATTCTACCTAACGTTCCTAAAATCCTACAATGTACCCGAGTTGGCGCGTACACCTTCTGTTATAGACGCAACAGACGCCAAAGATTTTTCATTGATGCCGGTAATCGTTCCGGACACTATCCTTATCCGCTAAGGAAAACCCTCTCTGGCGGAAAAGCATTGAACAACCTCAAAAAAGCGAAACAAAACACCTCAAAAAAGCGAAATTGATTTCTTAATTAATTTGTTTTGAGGCTGTTATAGATTTCGGCCTTTCGGAACAACCTGCACAAAAAAAGCGTGGCACATCTTTCCAAAAAAAATGCCACGCTTTTACTTCTTAATAATTCCGCAATAAAAAATTTATCTATTTCTTGCAATTCCAATATTCAGGCATATATTTCCCATACGGAGTCTTTTCCAAATCGGCACAACCTTCCTCTGTCTTTCCCAATTGGAACAAAGCTTGAGCACGGACACTATAGGCATTAATATTATCAGGATCTATTTCAATCGCTTTAGTAGCTAATTCCAACCGCTGCTCCGGAGTGGCATCATCCTTAATCAGCAACAAATATGTATCCGACTCATTAGGGTACTTTTCAATAATTTGTTGCATGCAAGCATTCGATTTTTCCATATATCGAGCCTCATTTATAGCATCAATCTGCGATACCCTTGACCAAAACATCATCTCTGCCCAAAGCATATGAAAGGGATTAGCCCTTTTTGATGAAGCTTTAAATTTTTCAAATTCAGCCACAGCTTGGTTTGCCTTTTCCTCTGTCAACAATTTTTCTATTGATTCAGGAAGAGGGATTCCCCGATCGGGTACCTGAACTTCCTCCATCGCAGAGGAATTGGGAACAGGCTCCGTAACTACCGTATTACTTTTTTCTACTACATCCTTACTACTGCCAGCCACCGATTGCGCTGATACAAACCCTAAACCAAGCATAAACAAAAGGGCTATTGCCCCCAATTTCATTGTTTTCATCTTGTTTCTCCTTATTTGTTGTTTTTATTACTTCCTTTCCCTTTTTTTATAAACTACAATCCCACTAACCGCTGAGGCAAAGCCGCCCTGTTCACCAGAAGAAAGCTCCATCGTGCCACTGTTGTTTCCTCCCGCTTCCACAGTGCCTCCCTGCAGATCCACCAACCACACTCCGTTGAGCTTACGCAATGGCAATGTCTTTTCTACCCGATTTGCCGAATACCTATAAGTAGCTTTGGCCTCATTTTCTTCATCTATTTCCAAGCCTTTGAATACAATGTCGGGCACCTCATCTTTCGCGTAAGGATTAAGCGACACCATCTCTTCCTGATCATGAAGAGCCGCATGCGAAACATCAGTGCTCAGGCTCAAAGCCTTTTTAAAATCCAAGTCCGTGTAATAAGCACGCAAAAACTCCTGTGCCGTGTGTTCCGCCTTACGGGCATTACCGTTACAAGCCACCAATACCAACACCCCCGCCAAGCCCAACACCAAGCCTTTTATATCGCTTACCTTCTTCATATTCATTTTTCTTCTGAGTAGCAAAGATACTATTATTTCCATATTCCTGTATCTACATCCATGCGATTTCCTTTTGGGTGGTAAAGCCCCTGTTTTGTTATCATAAAAAATTAACTTTGCAAATCAAAGTAAAAAACACAATGTCATCATCAATCTTCAGTAAATATCCGTTACGCAAACAAAACTTTGATTTCAAAAATTTTATTTTCATTATATCCTTGACTCTTCTAATGGCTTGCCGCACAAAGTTCCCCGCCGAGTCCGAGAACAAAATGGAACCCGCCCCTATATTTCCTGCCTATGCGTCAGGCATTTCCATTCCTGCCAATATCGCCCCGCTCAACTTTGTGTTGCCCGATTCTGTACCAGAAGCATTTGTGGAAATATCCTCATCCTCTTGCAAACAAACGTTCCATATCAGGCATTCGATGCGTTTTCCCCAAAAAACATGGAAAAGACTGTTGCAAAAAGCCATCCAAGGTACCCCTGACTCTTTGGTTATCCACATCGCCGCCCGGGGCAAACGAACCGGATTCTATCGCTACATGCCCCTTGTTTGGCAGATTCGCCCCGAGAAGATAGATCCCTATCTGACCTATCGCTTGGTTCAACCTATCGACGGTGCCTATCAGAATCTCCGGCTGCACGAGCGTTGTCTGGAAAACTTCAAAGTAAAAATATTGCTATCCAATTCTTTGATGGACAACAATTGTTTCAACTGCCACACCTATCACAATGGCGATGCCGGGAAAATGACCGTCCATCTGCGCAAACCTTCGGAAGGCACGCTTTTCTTTAACGGAAAGCAGTCCTCTAAAATCATGGTGCCGAACACTTTGCCGAAAGAAATCCCCGACTCTTTACAAATGCCTTTAAATCTGGTGTATCCCGCCTGGCACCCCAAAGGGAAATACATCGCTTTTTCCACCAATATCCTCGGCACAGGCGGATATGCGGCTCACCGCCGCTTTATCAACCTTTTGGATAGCGCCAGCAATATTGTACTCTACGATACCGATAGCAACCAACTGTTTTTGGACCCATGTCTCTGGACCCACAATTATGAAGAAACCTGGCCGGCTTGGAGTCCGGATGGAAAATGGCTCTATTTCTGCCGTACGGAAAAAGTGAAAGCCGATACCGTTATCCGCTATCCGGATTGGTCGGAAAGAGTGCGCCATATCGGTTTTGACCTATGCCGGATTGCATTTGATGCCGAAACAGGCAAATTCGCCGACACCGTACAGATACTGTTGCCATCAGAACCAGAGAAAAGCTATTCCGTACCCCGGATTCACCCCGAGGGGAGAAAAATTCTGCTATGTCAGGCTTTATTCAACTCTGTTCCCTACCAAGCCAAAGGCGATTTGCTACTGTTTGACACGGCGGATTTCACCGTAAAGAAAGTGAACCGGGCCGAAACACTCAATTCGGAAGAGGCCGAAAGCTGGCACGAATGGAGCAGTAACGGACATTGGTTGGTTTTCAGCAGTAAACGTATGGATGGTCACTATGCCTTTCCTTACATCGCCTATTTCGATGGGGAAAATTTCTCGAAACCGTTTTTGCTTCCGCAAGAAGACGGCGCGTATTATCAGACCGTTCTACGTTCTTTCAACCTGCCCACCTTCACACGAAACGCCTCGCCGGTAAGGCCGCACAAAGCCGCACAGACACGCAACCAAGCCGCCCGCCCCCTGACGATAAAGTATCGGTAGTCCGTTGTGATTTTACCCATGTTCTTTCCTACAGTTTATTTATCATAAAAAATTACATTTGCAGAACAAAACCGGAATCCAAGGGAGGCCGATTCCTTTTGGTTTCCGCCAATAAATTGTTTTGCAGGTGTTTTGCGAAAGAAAAAAAATTGTAGGAATCCTCTCTTTCATCGTGACCGGCATCATCTTGATATGGGGAGGTGTTTTCTTTGCCGAGCATTTCTATGCTTTGGAAAGAAATTCTTTTTTCGCATTCCATCCCGATTTCCTAAGCGCTTTCAATCCTTGGAATCCTCGCCCCGATATGTTTCCGGGCGAACAACATACACCCGGTCTTGCCTTGCTTACTGCTTCTTTTGCCTTTCAGTTCTTTCGGACCGGATATACCGCTCTGATTGCCGTAATCCTTACCGGTTCGATGTTCTCGGCCGTATTCACCGCCTCCCTTAAAAGAATCTGGAAACGTCATATTGTCCTCGCCACGGCGCCGCTTTGGGCAACCGCTTACTTGTTTTTAGCCGTCAGCTTTAAATTTCCGCTTCATCTTGTTTACGCGCTCCTGTGGGCGGGGCTTCTCTTTTTGAGCGCAACACGCATCAAGAATCCGACCGCAGGCCTTGTTCTATCGGGATTGGCGGGCTGCTGTGCGGTATGGCTCATCGGTTTTGCGGCCACGATGGTGTTTTGGTTATTCTATTCTGTTTTCTTCTTCTGCAACACCCGCTTTTCTTACGGTAGAGGAATCCTCTACGGGTTGTTTTTTATCGGTATCGGGCTTCAACCATTGGCTATCGGCCGAATACAGGCGGTAAATGCCCGCCAAATCTACCGTTCCGGCTTTGTCGAAAAATGGCGGACAAAAGGTTTCGGGGCTCAATGGCATCTGTACGGGCTTGTGAAGAAAACCGAACGCCTTGTAATGGACGGCCGTTACCAAGAAGCCCTTGAAGTCGCCAACCCGTATTGGTTTGCCCATCCTTGCCCGATAGATGACCTTATAACGGGCAGAAATACATTTTATAAACGTTTATCCGCACAGCAGATAGAATTAAGGCAATGGCTGGCCGTTTATACCAAATTGGCACTGATAGGATCGCACCGGATCAATGAAGATTTTTTCAGCTACTACCGTATTCCCGAAATCTACGACAATCTTGCCGATATCAGCCTCCCTTACTTCAACAAAACCAAATTGATTTACGATCGTTTATGGGGAAACAGCACCGGCGTTTACAGTCAGGCGATGAACCTGATGGAACTTTCCGGTCCCGATTACTTCTTGTTGAACGAATCGATTCCGGCGGCGTTGGTTTGCGAACAATATGATTTGGCCCATAAATACATCCGTTTGTTGGAATCCACCTTGTTTTACCGCAAACAAGCGACAACCTATCGCAAGGCAGCGCAACTTTTGCGCCAACCCGCGTCTATGACAGATGCTGAACCTGAAGTTTTGAAAACCGCAGCACATTTGAAAGAGTTGCGCAACCTGGGATTAATCACGTGGATGGACAAAAACGGCAGCATCGATCTGGAGATGACCGAACTATGGAAACAAAACCCGGCTTCTTTGGAAAATCTGGAATACCTCTCGCTCTTAGACCTTCTTGACAAACGCCTGGACAAGGTAGCGGAAAATATCGAAACATATCTTGCCTTGAGCCATCAAACACCGCCCTATCATCTGCCCAAAGCCTGGCAGGAAATGCTTTTCATCATGATGCAAGACACACATATCGATATTCCAACCGCCGTTTTACCCGTTATAGAGCAGATGCAATGGGATCCAAACGTGCTTAAACAATGCCGCCTGTTCTACCAAGCCCGTGAAAAATACGCCGGAGGAGGCATGACACCGGCAGAAATCACACAACGGTTCGGCCACACTTTTGCCTACAACTATTATTTTCGCCGTTTTGTGGATGTTACGCCTTCTTCCCCATCAACTCCGGGTTTGGCCCACTAAATATTAATATCCGCCAACCATGACAAATCCAAATACCCGAAAGTATGAATGGAGAGACAATGGGCAATACCTTTCTCTTTATTGTAAACATCTCCTCACAGAACCTTGTTTTTAACTCTGACAAAAATGGAACGTGGTTTTATAAAAACTATCTTTATCTTATTTTGCCTACTATATTCGGCTTGTAATATGGTAAATAGGCCCAATATTGCACTTACACAACCTTCAACGGTATCTGCATCTATTTTCCCTAATTATGCCGATAGTTTAATATTACCACCCAACATCGCCCCATTAAACTTTAGAATCAATACAGATTCATTGAGCCACGGACCTTATTTTCTCCGACTCTACGCCTATGATGCAACAGGAAATAAAATCGACTCTCTTCTCTTTAAGACAAATTGCTTCGTACAATTCAATATCAGGGATTGGAAACGATGTTTGCTTTCCACTGTAAAAGGCAAGGGGTTTTTGAAACTCGAGATATTTGCGCGAAACAAACAGCAATGGATAAAGTACGCGCCCAAAATATGGCAAATTGCAACCGACAGTATTGACCCCTATGTAGTATATCGTTTGAACGCTCACGATGACAATCCCGGTCTTCGCCTACAGGTAGTGCAACGCTCCCTGTCTGATTTCTCGCAAACTGTTCTGATGGATAACCGCTTGACCGAGGACAACTGCATGAACTGCCACGTTAGTAGCAACAATAATGCCCATAAAATGATGGTGCATATTCGTGGAAAGTATTTTGGAACTTTACTCTTTGATAATAATAATGTCTTTAAGATTGTGCTTCCTGAAGGATATCCCGATTTAAGGCTCGCCTATCCATCATGGAGTGCAGATGGCCGGTTTATAGCTTTTGCTTCAACCCGTATTCAAGCACACTCATATGCCAATTCTTTTAGGACACAAGACTTGCTTGCCGATACCTTGGGAAAAATTCTAGTATATGATATAGAATCCAATCGACTTTTTTCTTCACCAGAATTGATGGAAGCCCATTGTGAAAGCACTTTCCCCGCTTGGAGTCCCGATGGAAAAACACTATACTTCTGCCGTGCCACATCATGGGATTCATTAGACAGTATAACCGATACCAAAGCAAGATTAGCATCATTTCTATATCGTTTGGTTTCCGTTTCGTTTAACCCTAAGACTGGTACATTCGGAGAAATCAAAGACGTCTTTGATTTAAAAAAACATTTAAGAAGTATTTCCATGCCTTCATTAAATCCCGATGGCAATTATATTTTGGCAACCTCTCTTTTATTTGGTTCATATCCATCTCAAAACCAAGGTGATTTGATACTTTTAAAACGTAATACGCAAAGTTCAGATACAAGTTGGAACGAGGTTGATGCTTCAGCTCTAAACAGCCTTGACAGCGAAAGGTACCATACTTGGAGCAGTAACGGAAGATGGGTGGTATTTGACAGTAAACGTATAAACGGAGGAACGGCTCTTATTCACATTGCTTATTTTGACCGCAATGGACAATTTTCGCAACCTTTTGTCTTACCCCAAAAAAGCGGAGATTTCTATCTCAAAAATACTCGCTCTTTTATCTTCCCTACACTTAATCGAAATAGTGCCACATTTACTGTAAACGAATGGGCAGAAGCCGTAAAAAAAGCCCCTATTCATCTTCCTGACATGACTTATTTTGAAAAATATCAACGCGTAGGACAAGGCATACGTAGTGGACACTGAGTTATTTCCTTTGTGTAAAAAGATAATAATAGGTATAGGTACTGCCGTATTGTCGACTTACTTCTTCCATTGATATTTTTTGCTGCCTTAAAGCCTCATAGGCAACATGTCCATCCCTCACGAAATCCGCCGCCGCACTGCCGATGCGGAATCCGCCGTAAGAGGCCGACAACAGTTCTTTCTTGGAGATACGTTGCGGATAGCCGGCCCGTATGCAAAGGGCTTCCTGCACATACAAGGGAAGGGTTTTCCTTTCCATCTTGGCATAATAGGCCAATACGGAGGGTATTTTCTCCATATCTTTCTCCAGCAAAAGCAAGAGGGCGTAGTAGTCCGTCATCGCCGCATTGATGTTCCCCGAATCGGAAACGGCCCTGTATTCAAACTCTTTCTTAACCCAATCGTCAATGAAAGTTCCCCCTTCGTGCAGAACGGAATCCTGCAAGGCAACAGGACGGCTGCCGTCCCGCCCTTCGGCAATCAACCGCTTTACCTCCGGCCGGTACTGACGGTAAAATTTCTTGGCATAAAAGGTTTTTCGGGCATAGTAGAATATGTTTTCGAGCAACCTGTATTGGCCGGTGGCCATCTCGGCCTTTACCAAAGGCTCTATGAAACGGTTCTGCAGACCGAAAAGTTCGATGCAGGAAAAGATTTGCGGTACAGCCGGCGCTGCAAGTCCCAACGACTCGTATGTCTTGATGTAGGAATAATCGTAAGGCCCCACGAAATGCAAGGGTACGGGATACATCGTCCACGCCATTTCGGGTAGAGATGCGTATTCGAAAAAGCGGTCGCCGAGTTGCCCCGTCTTCAGAAGCGAAAGGCGGAGATAGGAAGAAAGCAGGTAGCGGCCTTGCATAAACACGGCATCGCCTTCCCGGGATTCCTCGCCGTAATGTTGGTAGTAGCGGTCGCAAAATTCCAGACTTTTACCATAATCGCCGCGAGAAACAGCATTCTGCACCTGGACCAGCGTGCGCCACAACGGTTCCCGATTCAATCCGAACACCAGAACGCAACCCAAAGCCAAAGCCACCAAGGTGAGCTTTACATTATAGGGAGAAGCCAAAGCCGGCTTACCGTCTTGGACTACACCGTGCCGACGGTTGTATTCGTAAAGAAAAACCTTTCGGTTGTTGTATGCCTGCAACACGATACCGGGCAGACAAGCCAGAAAATACACGATCATCGCCACCCACACATACCAGGCAGCCTTGAAACCCGGATAAGAAGAGGCTTCCCAAAAGAAAAGCCCTGCGAGAACGGCTATCAGTACCGAAATGGAAAAGTTCCACAGGCGGATTTTCCACAGGCGGGATTCCTTGTCGGAAAGCGCCATGGGAATCCCTATCAGGTGTACACACACAACGGCAACGGAAAAGAACAACGCCCAATGGCCGGCCATGTAGTAAAGAGCCACGGAGAAAAAAGCCGCTACCAGATGTAACAAAACCAAAGGCCCCCAACTGCGCGGATGACGGGCGGCAAAACGGAAAAGACTGAAATAAAATGCCAAAGCTCCCATGGCAAGCCAAAGGCTGATGGCGATACTAGCCTGTGCCGGCCGGGAAGAAGGGAAAAGCAAAAAGAAGAGCGGCAGTAAAAAGGGCGTATAGGGTCCGGCCGTTCTCCATGAAGTGATGCAGAAACCCGTCACCATAAAGGCCACCGCCACCACCATCAAAGGAAGACTGTAATAGAACTGCGCCACAAAACGCCATAGAAACTCGCTGATCCGCAAAGAAGTGGTGCTGTCGAAAAACGGCCGCACAAAATCTCCCGTATAGGTGAAAAGACTTATATCGGCCTGATGTCTGAAACAAGGCAGGCTATAGAGAAACCAAACCAAGGTAAAAACAGCCACCAGCAGAACCGTGCTCCATTTGAGGTATTTCTGTTGTTGGGGCGTAACTTCCATACCCTTGGCGTTCTGACGATAAGCCCTGATAAAAGGCGGCCAATGCCTGAAGATGTTGTTTTTCCGTGGCAAACTGTTTGTATCGGGTACGGTACGTTCCATTTTTCAAGGTTTTACAACGAAAACCGGCAATCCGGTCAAGGTTCCTTTGTCCGCTAAAGGTACATCTTGTTGACCAATCTTAGAACTATCGGCTTCTGCATGTACCTTCACGGACGGTTCCTTTGTCCGCTAAGGTACATCTTTCTGACCAATCTTAAAACTACGGGCGGCATCATGTACCTTTCTCGGTTTCGGCAAAAGCCCGCGGCAGGATGGCAAAAAACCGGGCAGGCAAAAAAAGAAATTTGCGTAACTTCGCGTCTTACGATGAAAGTCGTGTAAGCGACAAGCGACGAAAAAAACATCATCATGCAGAAACACGTCGATTTCCTGATTATCGGAACAGGCATAGCCGGATTAAGTTATGCGCTGAAAGTAGCCTCAAAAGGAAGCGTTTGCATCATCACCAAGGCGAAAGCCGACGAAACCTCCACCAACTACGCCCAAGGAGGCATCGCCACCGTTATGGACGCGCTCGACTCCCACAAGGAGCATATACACGATACTTTGGTGGCCGGAGACGGCCTTTGCGATGAAGAGGTGGTAAGGTTCACCATCGAGGAATCGAACGACCGCATCAACGAACTTATCGGATGGGGGGCCGAATTCGACCGCAAACAAAGCGGAGAGTTCGATCTGGGACGCGAAGGCGGACACTCGGCGCACCGCATCCTGCACCATAAGGATCAGACCGGCGCCGAAATAGAACGCGCCCTACTCAAGGCGGTGAAGGAACATCCTGCCATCGAACTGCTGGAGAATTACTTCGCCATCGACATCATCACCCAGCACCATCTGGGCATGGAAGTAACCCGCCGTACCCCCGATATCGAATGTTTCGGGGCGTATGTGCTCAATCCCCACACCAACAGAATCGACACCATTCTGGCCAAAACCACCATGCTTGCCACCGGCGGGAACGGCAACGTGTACAACACCACCACCAATCCCGTAGTGGCCACCGGAGACGGAGTCGCCATGGTGTACCGGGCCAAGGGCAAGGTAAAGAACATGGAATTCATCCAGTTCCATCCCACCGGTCTGTACAATCCCTCCGAAAAACCCTGTTTTCTGATTTCGGAAGCCGTGCGCGGCGCCGGCGCCAGACTCTGCTCCATCCGCGGCGACTATTTTATGGAACGCTACGACAAGCGTCTCGAACTGGCCCCCCGCGACGTGGTGGCCCGCGCCATCGACAGCGAAATGAAAATCACCGGCGACGACCATGTATTTCTCGACTGCCGTCCCATCGCCCGTAACGAAATATTCAATCACTTTCCCACCATCTACGCCAAATGCCTGTCGATCGGCATCGATATCACCAAAGACATGCTGCCCGTAGTGCCCGTGGCCCATTACAGCTGCGGCGGCATCGTGGTGGACGAAAACGGCTGCACGAGCATCAGGAACCTGTATGCCTCCGGAGAATGTTCCTGCACAGGCTTACACGGCGCCAACCGTCTGGCCTCCAATTCTCTTTTGGAAGCCCTTGTTTTCTCGCACCGCGCCGCCGGACACGCCGCCGCCCGCATCGCCCATATCGGATTCCGTCAGGATATTCCCGATTGGGACGACGAAGGCATGGTGCTCAATGAAGAAATGATCCTCATCACCCAGAGCCTCAAGGAAGTGCAGGCCATCATGTCGAACTACGTAGGCATCGTACGCTCCAACCTGCGTCTCAAACGCGCCTGGGACAGACTGGGCATCATTTACCGGGAAACCGAAGAACTCTACCAGAAATCGGTGCATTCGGTAAAGCTGGCCGAATTGAGAAACCTCATCAATATCGGCTACCTGATTATCAAGATGTCTATGGAACGCAAAGAAAACTGCGGTCTTTACTATAACCTCGACAACATCAAGAAATAATGCAAAACGACGCTTCTTTTCTGCATGCCATATCGCCTGTGGACGGCCGTTACGCCGACAAAACAACAGCCCTGCGCAACTATTTTTCCGAATGGGCGCTCATCCGGTACCGCGTCAGAGTGGAAGTAGAGTATTTCATTGCCTTGTGCGGCCTGGAAATCCCCGCCCTGAAAGACTTTCCGAAAGAAAAATTCGAGGATTTGCGGCAACTTTACCTCTCTTTTTCAGACGCAAACGCCGATGAAATAAAACAAACCGAAAAAATCACCAACCACGATGTAAAGGCCGTTGAATACTTCATCAAGGCCAGATTTGAAAAATGGGGCCTGAGCCGCTTCGAGGAATTCGTTCATTTCGGCCTCACTTCGCAAGACATCAACAACACCGCTCAGCCGCTGATGCTCAAAGAAGGCTTGGAAAACGTGGTGTTGCCCGCCCTGAAAAACGTAACCCGGCTCATCGGGAGCAAGGCGGCCGAATGGGCGGAAGTGAGCATGTTGGCCCGCACCCACGGACAACCGGCATCACCCACCGTACTGGGCAAGGAAATGCTGGTGTTCGTTGAAAGAATCCACGGTCAGCTGCAACTCCTCCAACAGATACCTCATTCGGCCAAATTCGGCGGTGCAACGGGAAATCTCAACGCCCATTACGTGGCCTTTCCCCATATCGACTGGGTAGAGTTTTCGAATCGGTTCACCGCAGGGGTACTGAAGTTGGAACGTTATCAGACCACCACACAGATAGAACATTACGACAATGCGGCCGCCATTTTCAATAACCTCGGACGCATCAACGCTATCCTGATCGATTTTTGCCGCGACATCTGGACCTACATCTCGATGGATTATTTCAAGCAACGCATCAAGGCCGGTGAAGTGGGTTCATCGGCCATGCCGCACAAAGTGAACCCCATCGATTTCGAGAACGCAGAAGGCAATCTGGGAATTTCCTCGGCCATCCTGGAACATCTGGCGGCCAAACTGCCCGTCTCGCGCATGCAACGGGACCTGACCGATTCCACCGTATGCCGCAACATCGGCGTACCCCTGGCCCATATCCTGATTGCCTGTCAATCTCTCGAAAAAGGCATCGGCAAACTGTTGCTCAACCGCGACCGTCTTGAACAAGACCTGGAAAACAATTGGGCCGTGGTGGCCGAGGCCATCCAGACCATTCTGCGTGCCGAGGGTTTTCCTCATCCCTACGAAGCCCTCAAGGCACTTACCCGCACCGGTGGAAAAGTAGGGAAAGAAGACATCCACACCTTTGTGGAACGGCTTGAAATATCCCGGGAACTCAAGGACAGGATCAAAAGCATAACGCCGCACAACTATACCGGAATCTACGGTCTGGAACCTGGCTGCATCGCCCGCAAGCTGGCTGGATACGGATATACGAAAGCCAACTAAAACCGTTGCATGAAATCCTCGAAATCTTCCTTTTCTCTTTTCAGGTATCTGTCTCCTTACACAGGACGGTTGCTGTTCAACCTCTTTTTAAGGGTGCTTTCGGCCGCTTTCACCATTGCCCTCATCATAGCTGTGGCGCCTTTGCTCTATATCCTGTTCGATACCGGAACGGGCATCGAGGCCGGAGAGGCCGCCGGGGGTATCGCCAATGCCGGAATCGAAATGCTCGAAAACCGGGTCAACCTCTCCATCGCCCAACACGGCAAGACCTTCACGCTGATAATCATCGCCGCATCCTTGGCGGCGGCCTACTTCCTGAAGAACCTGTGCGCCTACATGGGGCTGTATCTTTTCTCGCCCATCCGCAACCGGGTGGTGGCCCAAATCAGGAACGACATGTTCCGTAAGTTCATGCTTCTGCCGCTTTCCTACTACGCCCGCGAACAGAAAGGAGACCTCATCACCCGCATCACGGCCAACGTGCAGGATATCGACAACCAGATGCTTAACCAACTTCAGCAGGTGCTGGTGGATATCGTAACCTTTATCTTTCTGGTGAGCGCGTTGTTTTTCATCAGTGTGCCGCTCAGTCTCTTCGTATTGGTACTGTTGCCGATAGTGGGTATGGCCACCAGTTTCGTATCGCGTTCGCTGAAGAAGAAATCGCGTAAACTGCAAAACATCAACGGCCGCATTTCCTCACAGGTGTCGGAAAGTTTAGACGGTCTCAAAACCTTGCGCAGCTACAACACCACCCACTACGCCATCGGGAAGTTCCAGGCCGAGAACCGACGCTATTTCCATCTCAACAGCCGTGTCTTGCACCGCATCAACCTTTCTTCTCCCGTAAGCGAGGTGCTGGGCACGATCGCTATCGTGGCCATCCTCGTTATCGGCGGTTACCTGATTCTGTCTGAAAAAAGCCTCAAGCCGGAAGCTTTCATCACTTATCTGTTGGCCATGATCCAGATTCTGCCGGCTTCCAAAAACATTACTTCGGCTTATTTCAACTGGCAGTCGGGAAAAGGCTCCCTTTCCCGTATCAAGGAAGTATTCGATGCCGAGGAATTGATAGAAGAAAAGCCCGATGCCGAAAGTCTCTCCGGCTTTGAAAAGGAAATCCGTTTGGAAAACATAACCTTTGCCTATACCTCCGAAAAACAGACCCTCCGGAATATCTCGCTCACCATACCCAAAGGTAAGTTCATTGCCCTGGTGGGCCCCTCGGGCGGAGGAAAATCCACCATCATCAATCTCATTCCCCGTTTTTACGACCCTGTGGACGGAAAAGTATCGATAGACGGCAAGAACATCGCCAACTGCAAAATACGCGATCTAAGGGCCATCTCTTCGCTTGTATCGCAGGATACGGTGCTGTTCAACGACACGGTCTATAACAATATCCTGGTGGGAAATCCTTCGGCATGCCGCGAGGAAGTGATAGAAGCGGCAAAAATGGCCGACGCGCACGATTTCATCTCCGAATGGGAAGACGGCTACGAAAGCGTTATCGGCGACAGCGGCACCAAACTTTCGGGCGGACAGCGGCAAAGAATCAGCATCGCGAGGGCTTTGCTCAAGAAAGCGCCTATCCTGCTTTTCGACGAAGCCACTTCGGCCCTCGACACGGAGGCGGAAAACCGCATCATGGCCGCCATTTCGGCCTATGGCAAAAAGACCCGCCAGACCATCGTCTCGGTGGCGCACCGGCTTTCGAGCATCCGCAACGCCGATGAAATCTTCGTGCTGGAAGAAGGCGAAATTGTGGAACACGGCACCCATGAGACACTCTATGCCCAAAACGGCCTTTATCAGAAGCTTTGCCTGATGCAAGACACCGAAAACGGAGCGCAGAAAACCACTTCTTAAAACCTGCTCATGGAAGGAACTGTAATTTCAAGTACGGGCAACTGGTATGAAGTGGCCGCCGAGGACGGCCGTCCGTATCTTTGCAAGGTAAAGGGAAATTTCCGGCTCAAAGGTGTGAAAACCACCAATCCCGTTGCCGTAGGCGATAGAGTGAGTTTCGACTACGATGCGCAAATCTCGACCGGAGCCCCTGATACCCGCGGAGGATGGATCACCGCCGTAGGAGAAAGAAGCAACTGCATTATCCGCAAGTCGGTGAACCTTTCCAAACAGACCCACATTCTGGCGGCCAATATCGACCGGGCCTTCCTGGTGGCCGGCCTTACGCAACCCCGCACGCCGCAAGGCTTCATCGACCGCTTTTTGGTAACCGGCGAAGCCTACCATGTGCCGGTATGCCTCGTGTTCAACAAAAGCGACCTCTGGGGAGAAGAAGAACGGTTACAGTTTTCCGAATATCGCCGGATCTATGGAGAAGCGGGATATGAAGTGTTGCAGACCAGCACCGCGAGCGGCGAAGGTATGGATGACCTCAGGGAGAAGATGAAAAACCGTACCTGTCTGTTCGCCGGCAATTCGGGCGTGGGAAAATCGGCCCTGATACGCTATCTGGAACCGAATCTGGATATACGTATCGGAGAAATCTCCTCCACCCACCGGAAAGGAAAGCACACCACCACCTACGCCCGCATGTACCCCCTTTCGTTCGGCGGCTATATCGTGGATACTCCGGGCGTAAAGGAATTCGGCATGGTACAGTTAAAAACCGACGAACTAGCACGCTATTTTCCTGAAATGCGCGCCATCAGCGGTCAATGCCGCTTCGGCAACTGCACGCACGAACATGAACCGGGATGCGCGGTAAAGGAGGCGCTTGCCGAAGGAAAAATTTCAAGCTTGCGCTACAACAGCTATCTCAATATCCTGCACGGAGAAGAAGTACCGGTACCGGGACTGATAGACAACAAAAACGAAAAGAAATAAAGCACCGCCATGGATACCAAGACAAAAAAAATCGTGGGCATGATAATCGGAATATTATTGGTGCTCGCCGTCTTTTACTGGCTCTCCGACCTGATTGTATATACTCTGGTGGCCATACTTGTTTCCATGCTGGGACGGCCTTTGGTGCGGTTGCTGCACAAACGGCTCAAAATCCCCTCCGTGCTCTGCAGCATTATGGCCCTGGTTGTGATTATCGGTATCTTCAGCCTGGTGATATGGCTTATCTTCCCGCTTTTCCTGCGGCAGGTACAGCAGTTGGCCGATATTGACTACAACAGGCTTTCGGCCGACACATCGCTTTGGGTCGATCAGATTCTATCCCGTCTCAACGATAAAGGCATCTCCATCTCAAAAGATGAAATCAACGGCTACCTATTCTCGGCCGTTAGCCAACTGTGGCAACGTATCAATGTGGAAAGCGTAATTTCATCTTTGGTCGGCAAACTTTCGTCCATATGCGTGGGGATATTCTCCGTCATCTTCATCTCGTTTTTCTTTCTGCGGGATGAAAAGATGCTGATGAAGATGCTTTTCCTCGTGGTGCCCGACCAATACGTGGGCAGGGTGGAGAAAGTGGCCAAATCATCCGAATATCTCCTGAACCGCTATTTCGTAGGGCTTTCGATTGAAGTGCTCTGCATGATGACCCTGCTTTCGTTCGGCCTTTGGATTTGCGGTGTGGACAACGCCTTGCTGTATGGCTGTGTGGGCGGCATGCTCAACATCATTCCCTACCTGGGTCCTGTTATCGGAACTGTGCTTGCCTGTCTGTTCGCCATCTTCAACAACCTCGGGCTGGGTATTTCTTTCGATCTGCTCTGGATGCTGCTCAAAATCATCGGCGTATTCGTGGCCGGCAACCTCATCGACAACCTCATCCTTCAGGTAACCATCTACTCCAACAGTGTAAAGGCGCACCCGCTCGAAATCTTTTTCGTGATTCTCATCTCTGGATATGTAACAGGTATCTGGGGCATGATTCTGGCCATTCCTTTTTACACCGTCCTGCGTATTTTTGCAAAAGTGTTTTTCAAAGATACAAAGCTTGTTAGAGCTCTTACTAAATCTATTTAACATTTTTTTCTTCGATAAATTCCGTTTCAGACGTTTTATTATCAAAAACCCTTTTGATGAAAACGCCTGAACTTACCGTTAGCAAACAACCGTATCTTCCCATCCGGCAATGGGATGCGCAAGACAGACCCCGCGAGAAATTCATGGCCGGCAACATACCGGCCATGTTGAACGAAGAACTGCTTGCCATCCTGATCGGCAGCGGCACCGGACAATGCTCGGCTCTCGACATAGCCCGCGGTATTCTCCATCATTTTAATGGCAATCTACAGGAAATCAGCTACCGTTCGCCCAAAGAACTGATACGCCGGTTCAACGGCATCGGAGAAGCAAAGGCCGTAAGCATCCTGGCCGGACTCGAACTTGGAAAACGAAGTTGCAACGCCGAACCCGCCTCCGAAACCTTTATCCGTTCTAGCGCGGATGCTTTCCGTTTCATCTGCAAGGAATTTTCCGCCTCGCCCTACGAAAGATTCTTTGTGTTGCTTCTCTCCCAATCCTGCAGACTGATACGGAAAGTACTCATCAGCGAAGGCGGAACGGCGGCCACCCTCGTGGATGCCAAAAAAATTTTCAAATTCGCCATCGACGAACACGCCAGCGGCATCATCCTCTCGCACAATCATCCCTCAGGCAACACCAAGCCCAGTCCTGAAGACATCGGCATTACCGAACGTATATGCAAAGGGGCCCGCCTGCTCGACCTATACGTATTCGACCACATCATCGTATCGGGCCACCGTTACTTCAGTTTTTCGGATGAAAACCTGGTTTTGGAACCGCTCTCGAAGCGTCTCTCCTCCCTGCCGATAAAATGAAGAAAAGCCGCAGAACGCAGCAAAAGAAACCGAAAACCCGATTACCGCTGAAAATCTTATGGACAAAAAAAAGAGAAGCCGGTTTTACAACCGGCTTCTCTTTTTCCTATCGGACTTATGGAAAGCTTAGAAGCCTACCACACTCTGAAATTCGGCATCATCGCGGAAATTGATGAATTCCACGTCTTTCTGAGCCTGTGCTTTCAAAGCGGCCTTTTCAGCGATAGCCTGACGGAGGGCGCTTATGGCATCGGCTTTCTTATCCATGCGGGCAGCGCATACAGCCAACAGATAGTAGGCATCGGCCGTAGCCGGTTCCATACATTCAAGCGTAGCCTTGGCTTGGTCGGCCTGACCGTTCATCAACTGCGAGAGGGCGAGGTTGTAGTAACATTTTTCACCCCCCATCGCACTGGCGGCCCTGGCATATTCACCGTCTTTGATATAAAGCAGTCCCATGTTGAAAGCACCTTCGGCGCAACCGGTCTTCATCGAGTTCTCAAAGTTGTGGCGGGCGTTTTCCATATCGCCTTTCGCCATGGCTACGGCACCGAGGTTGTTGAGCACACCGCCGTCGTTGGGTTGCAGACCGTTGGCGGTTTCAAGCAACTGCTGCGCCAAATCGTATTGCTTTCTCTCGATATAGAGAGCGGCGGCATTGTTGAATCCGCGATATTCTTCGGGATAAACTTCGGTGGCGGTCAAGTAAATCTTGAGCTGGTTGTCTTTGTCTTCGGTGAGCGTGGCCGCATAAAGAAGTTCTTCCACCTTCAAAGCGGAAGGTTCGGTAAGCGACAACTGGGCAATTTCTTCATCGGTCTTTTTGGGTTCGAGGAAGTTCACCAACAGTTCGGCGCGACGGAGCGGAGGCAGGATATTGTCTTCAATCTGCTTGTAGATAACCGTCATGTTGCGGATTTCCTGCTCTCTGGAAGCGCGGTCGGTGTGCGAGGAAATCACATTGACGATGGTATTCTTTTCGGCGATGTCCGAAGCCCGGAGATCGGCGATAAACTTATCCCAGTCTTCTCCCATCGACTGAACCTGCGGCTCAATAGCCTGCTTGATGGCCGCCGGTTTTACTTTCTGTGCGCGGGCCAGTTTCTTCACCGCATTGTCGTAAGCGGTATTGAAATATTTCACCGCCGTTTTGGCACGGTTGTCGGAAAGGTTCTGGTTGCGGCTTTCTTCCCCTTCGGGAGAAGCCCAAGCCTTGATCTCAACCGATTTCATCGCCATGCCCGTGTTGAACAGGCTGTCCAAAGCCTTCACGGCTGCCTTGGCCTCGGCTTTTTTGTTGAGGGCATAGTTCCAATTGAGGTTGTAGGTGTCCACCAGATAGTAGATGAAAGTGCGGTGGGGAATCACCGTTTCCTTTTCATATTTGTCGGGAACGATGGTAGCCTTGGCGCCTTCCTTGTCGATACGGGTGGCGGTTACCATGGTTCCCTCGGCAATTTCACGATCGCCCAGTTTCACGTTCTTGGCAAGTCCGACAGCTTGCGCCGCATCGTTTATCTCCTGACCTATACCGCTCTTTTCGGGATATCCCACAGGGTTAACCATCAAACGGCACTGTTCCATCTGGGGTACGAAAGCAACTTCGTCCGTGTAAGAGAATTTGCCTCCGGTCTTATTGTCGATAACCGTTCCCTGTCCTTGCGTCTTCACACCGCGCAGCACGATAGGCTTGAGATTCTGCTGACCGCCTTCATACGTGATGGTGGGTTGGAAAACCACAACCGCTTTGTTCCAGAAATACTTGGCCGGAATCGTACCGTTGATGGTAACCTTTACCTTGTCGCCATGCATTTCGAGGGGATTGGGCGAAACTTCGTATTTGACTTTGGCATGGTCTTTTGCCATTTTCTTGAGACTCTCGCAGGAGGAGAACAAAATCCCCAGACCGAGAATCGCTGCAAAACCGATAACTTGCGCTTTCTTCATTGCCTTATAAAGTTTTATTTATTTATCTTTCTGCTTATTGAACCTATCCCGGACACCTCGCAAGGAATTGCTCCGGAACGGCAGGCACCCGCCGACAGATTCGCTAACAAAGGGCGAAGATACTCATTTATTTTGACAAATAACAATCGATGAAAAGGATGCCCGCCGTTCCTACCGGAACACCCGGCGGCGTTTGGCCATGTAGGCCTGCAAAACGGGAATGAAACCTTCGCCGGTGTCGGCTTCCACCAAATCGATGCCGTAGCGGTTGCAACGGTTCTTGATTTCCTGCCGGAAAGCGGCATATTTTTCCTTATAGGTTTCTTTGTATTGCGCCGGTGAAAGCTTGATTTCCTTTCCACTTTCCATATCCACCAGACAATAATTCCTGGCGGAGAAATCCAAGCCGGCCTCACGCTCACGGTCGGTAACCTGAAAGAGGATTATTTCGTTCTTGCGGTATTTGAGATGTTGCAGAGCCCCGAACAATGCTTCCGGATTCTCCTGCCCGTCGAACATATCCGTAAAAAGCACGATAAGGGAACGCTTGTGTATGCGTTCGGCCGCCAGATGAAGGGTCTCGGCCATATCGGAACCAACGTTCAGCACCGGAGCGGAAAAAGATTTCCGAAAACGGGATTCCAGCTCAGCCAGCAGATATTTCAAATGCGTGTGGCTTGATTTCACGTCGGTTTGAAACTTATCGTTCTCCGAAAAGAAATGCAGTCCCACCGCATCGCGTTGCCGAACGAGCATCGTGGCCAACACGGCCGCCGAACAAAGTGAAAATCCTAATTTATTAAGATTTTTTTCCGTCCGCGGCGCTGTCGGAAAATACATCGAAGAAGATCCGTCTATAAGGAGAAGGCAACGCAGATTGGTCTCTTCCTGATATTTCTTTACATACAGGCGATCGGTTCTTCCGTAAAGTTTCCAGTCCACATGCCGCACCGACTCCCCCTCGTTGTATTGCCGGTGTTCGGCAAACTCCACCGAAAAGCCGTGAAAAGGACTTTTATGCAAACCTGTGATGAATCCCTCCACCACTTGAGCGGCCAAAAGTTCCAAGGATGCAAAAGGCTCCGTTATCTGTCTGTAAAAATCTTCTGTCATTCCGGACGGCGTTTGTATCTAAAAAAAAGTCGGTTGAAAACCCATGGTTCCCAACCGACCTGCTCCCACGGACGGAAAATGCCCGGAGAATTAAAGCATCGCGTCCAGTTTCTTCCTTAAATCGCCTTCGCTGGTGCTGCCCACGTGTTTATCCACCACTTCACCGTTTTTGATAAAAAGGATGGTGGGAATATTGCGCACCTTGTAGCGTTTGGTGATTTCGGGACAAGCATCCACGTCCACCTTTCCGATAAGGATTTTGCCTTCGTATTCGCCGGCCAGTTTGTCTACCACGGGGGCAATCGCGTTGCAAGGGCCGCACCAGGCGGCGCCGAAGTCAACCATAACGGGCGTAGCAGCTTTGAGAGCCATTTCTTCAAAATTTACATCGGTGAATGTTGTTGCCATAGCTATTGTTTTTTATAGGTTATTCCGAACAGCGAATTTACGGCAAAAAAAGCAAACCTGCCAAGCCCCCGGCCCAAACAGGCCTTTCTCTACTTCAGCGAAATCTTCAGGTCGAAATCCCCGGCCTTGAGGGCGGTGATGAATTCGGATGGTATCACTTTAATGCGCAAGGGCATATTCAATGACAGGGCGCTTTTACGATCCTCCACATGAAAATTCACCGAAGCTCCCTGCAGACCCGCTTCTTTTTTACCAAGGGCATACCGGTTGCAGACCCCCTTTATCCGTTCGGTGAAATCGGCGGTGATGGCAGGCAGTTCCAATCCCAGTTCCACCTGACGGGTGTTTTTATCCATCAGTTCCGACAAAGGCAACATATTGAGTACTTTGAGTTCCAATTCGCCGCCTTCTCTATTCCAACGGGGACGCACCTCCGCGGTAAGATAGAGAAACTGCCCCTTTTCGAGAAAATGCTTGAATTTGAGATAATCCTCCCCAAAAAGCACCAGTTCCATCGATTCCTCATAATCGGCCACGGTAAAACGCCCGTAACCGTTTCCGTTCTTACCCGTCAGGTGCGCCGCCTCGGTAACGATAACGCCGAAATTCAGCTTCTTTCCCCGAAGCTTCTCCCATTTTTCCTTAATTTGAAAGAGATTGATGTTGGCAAAACTTTCCAGTTCGAAACGGTAGCTGTCCAATGGATGGCCCGATATATAAAAGCCCACAACGTCTTTCTCGTGGGAAAGCATCTCTATCTGCGACCAGGCTTCCACCTGCGGAATATCAATCTGCACCTCTTCCGAAACCGAGGAATCTCCGAAAAGATCGGTTTGCGCCGAAGTTTGGTTACGCTGGTATTGAACGGCATACTGCAGAAGTTTGGCGGCAAAGTTCTGGTTTTCTCCCGGTTTCTGATACAAAAACACCGACCTCGGCATCCCGCCCAGACTGTCGAAAGCCCCCGCCTTGGCCAAAGATTCCATACAACGGCTGTTCAGCCCCTTGAGATTGCTGCGTTTCACAAAGTCGAGCACGTCTTTATAGGCCCCGTTTTGGTTGCGTTCCTCCACCAGAAGATCCACCACGGCCGTGCCCACGTTCTTGATACCGCTGAGGCCGAAACGGATGGCACCGTTCTTGTTTACGGTAAAGGTGGCCATACTTTCGTTCACATCGGGTCCCAACAAGTCTATTTTCATACGCCTGCACTCATCCATGTAGAACGAAATCTTGTCGATGGCGCTCAGGTTGTTGGTAAGCACAGAAGCCATGAATTCGGCCGGATAATGCGCCTTGAGATAGGCTGTCTGGTATGCTATCCAGGCATAGCAGGTGGCATGCGACTTGTTGAAGGCATATGAAGCGAAGGCTTCCCAGTCTGTCCACACCTTGTCGCAGACCTTCTGGTCGAGATGATTGCTCTGGCAGCCATCGATGAACTTTGTCTTCATCTTGTCCAACACGTCTTTCTTCTTCTTGCCCATTGCCTTACGCAAGGTGTCGGCATCGCCCTTGGTGAAACCGGCCAGTTTCTGGGACAACAGCATCACCTGTTCCTGATACACCGTAACGCCATAAGTGTCTTTCAGATATTCTTCCATTTCGGGAAGGTCGTATTCGATTTTTTCCAAACCGGCCTTACGCTTGATGAATTTGGGAATATAGTCCATAGGCCCGGGGCGATAGAGGGCGTTCATGGCGATAATATCCTCCAGACGGTTGGGCTTGAGTTCGCGCAAGTATTTCTTCATGCCGTCGGATTCAAACTGGAAGATACCGTTGGTTTCGCCGTTGCCGAAAATATCGTAGGCCGGTTGGTCGTCGAGCGGAATGGCCTCGATGTCGATGTCGATACCGTGGCGAAGCTTGATATTGTCGAGCGCACCCTTGATGATGGTAAGCGTCTTGAGCCCGAGGAAGTCCATCTTTATCAAGCCTACCGACTCCACATACGCCCCTTCGTACTGGGTAACCGGCATATCCGAATCCTTGGCCAGGGCCGTGGGCACATACTCGATGATGTCTTCGGGGGCTATGATCATCCCGCAGGCATGCACGCCCACACTCCGTATACAGCCTTCCAGCTGCCGGGCGTATTTGAGCGTATCGCGCACCAAGGCATCCTTGTTGTCCAGTTCCTTCACCAAGTCCGGCACCTCGCTGAAAGCCTTCTTCAGGTTCATGCCGGGAGATTCGGGCACCAACTTGGCCAAACGGTTGGATTCGGCAAGAGGCAGATCCAGTACCCGCGCCACATCTTTGATAGCCGATTTGGCGGCCATGGTGCCATAGGTGATGATTTGCGAAACCCTTTCCGAACCGTATTTATCCACCACATATCGGATAACTTTTTCACGCCCCACGTCATCGAAATCCACATCGATATCAGGCAGAGAAATACGGGCCGGATTTAGAAAACGCTCAAACAGCAAATCGTATTTGATGGGATCGATATTGGTGATGCCAAGGCAATAGGCAAGTGCCGAACCGGCCGCCGAACCACGCCCGGGCCCCACCAGCACGCCCATTTCGCGGGCGGCGCGGATAAAGTCCCATACGATGAGGAAATAGCCCGGAAATCCCATCCCTTCGATGGTCTTGAGCTCAAAGTCGATACGCTCGCTCAACACCTGATTTTCCTTGAAATCCTCTCCATACCGCTTTTTGGCTCCCTCATAGGTAAGGTGGCGCAGGTAGTCCATGTCGGAAGTAAAAGGTTCGGGCAAGGGAAAATGCGGCATCAGAGGTGCATGCTCCAACTCGAAAGATTCTATCTTTTCTACAATCTCGCGCGTGTTCTCAAGGTATTCGGGATGATCGGGGAACAATTCGGCCATTTCTTCCCCACTCTTGAAATATTCTTTTCCCGTATAGAGAAGTTTGGTTTCTTCATTGAGTTTTTTACCCGTATTGAGGCAAATCAGAATCTTATGCGCCTCGTAATCGTCGGCATTCACGAAATGCACGTCGTTGGTGGCCACACATTTGATGCCGTATTCTTCCGAAAGCCGCTCGATGCGCCGGTTCACCTCGGCCTGTTCGGGATGCCCGTGTTGCTGCACCTCCAGATAATAATCCTCGCCGAAAATCCCTTGGTAAAACAGAATGGTTTCCTTTAGGTTCTCCTCCTGTCCCGACAGGATGGCCTGCGGCACCTCGCCCGCCAGACAGGCCGAGCAGGCAATAATACCCTCATGATACTTCTCCAGCAGTTCGTGGTCGATACGCGGCTTATAATAAAAGGCTTCCTTGCGTTGGCTCAACGAACAAAGTTTTACCAGATTGTGGTATCCCACACTGTTTTTGGCCAAAAGGATAAGATGATAGCTGCTCCTTTCTTCCCTGCCCAGTTTCTCCAGACGGCTTTTGGGAGCCACATAAAACTCGCAGCCCACGATAGGCTTGATACCCTCTGCTTTGGCTTTGTTCACAAATTCCATCACCCCGTACATATTGCCGTGGTCGGTAATGGCGATGGCATCCATGCCGTATTCCTTGGCCCGTTTCATCAAGTCGGAGATCCGGCAGGCACCGTCGAGTACGGAGTAAAGCGTGTGCAGGTGGAGGTGGGTGAAATAAGGCATCGGGATAGGTGTTGTATGTTAGCTTATGATTTTCTTTACGGTGAGGAGAATAACATGGAAATACGTTTTAGGAGAACGGTTCTCGATGTATTTCATGTTATAACGGATTTTGTCGGGCATAATCTGCTCGACATACACTTTATCGGGGTCTTCGGCCCGGCCCAGAAGCGTGTTTTCGTCTATGTATTCGATAGAGGCGTAATCGGTAATGCCCGGACGCACTTCAAGCACCCTGCGTTGTTCTTCGGTATAGAAAGCCACGTACCGGCTCACCTCCGGACGCGGACCCACCAGACTCATATCGCCTTTGAGCACGTTGAACAACTGGGGCAGTTCATCTAATTTGTACTTGCGGATAAATGCCCCCACCTTGGTTACACGCGGATCTTTTCCGCCCACCGTAAGCAATCCCCGGGCATCGGAACCCGTGCGCATGGAACGGAACTTGTAAAGCGTAAACTCCCTGCCGTCCCGGCCCACCCGCTTCTGGCGGTAAAATCCGCCGCCCTTGCTTTCCAGACAAACGGCCGCATACAGGCATGCGAACAGCGGCAACAGAACCACTATTCCCAAAAACGAAAACAGAATGTCGAAGAAACGTATCATCATCCTATCTTAACCTCTCCGTATGCCTTCTTTACCGTTTCAACAATGAACCCGATCTGTTCCTGCGTCAGCTGCGGATAAATGGGAAGCGATATTTCCGCACAATAGTTGCGGTAGGCCTGCGGATAGTCTTCTATCTTGTAGCCCAGTCCCTTGAAGAAAGAGAGCATCGGCATGGGAATGAAATGCACGTTGACCGCCACATCCCTCTCGGTTATCTTTTCTATCATGCGGTCGCGCTGTTCTTCTGTAAAATCCCGGATACGGAGCGCGTAAAGATGGCACGAACTTTCCCTTCCGTCTTTTACCGAAGGTGGGCAGACAGCCCATGGGCAAGATGAAAAAGCCTTGTCGTACGCCTCAAAAACACGTTTCCGTTCCTGAAGCAGACGATCGTACTGCCTTATCTGCGCCAGCCCGATGGCCGCGTTCACATCGGCCATATTCACTTTCATACCCATGCCCGTAATATCGTAACGCCAACCCCCGGCTTTGGATTTGGCCAAGGCATCTTTGGTCTGACAATTGAGCGACATCATGCGCAGCTCCTTATACAAAGCCCCGTTGTCGAAAGGCGCGGGCAGGTTCAGACAGATGGCGCCGCCTTCGGCCGTGGTAACGTTCTTTACCGCATGCAATGAAAACACGGCCACATCAGTTTCGCATCCGGTACGTTTTCCCTTGCTGTAATACGCGCCCAGGGAATGGGCGGCATCGCTGAGTACCAAAATACGCCCCAGCTGCCGCTGCACCGGAGATTCGGCCTTGAAAACGGCACGCACTTCAGGGGAGGAAACCACACGGTTGATGGCATCGTAATCACAGGGAAAGCCGGCTATGTCTACCGGGATTATCGCTTTGGTGCGCGGTGTTACGGCCGCCTTCACCGCTTCCACCGATATATTGAAATCCTCTCCCGAATCCACCATCACCGGCGTGGCGCCGGCATGCAACACCGCCAAAGCCGTGGCACTGTAGGTATAGGCCGGCACAATCACCTCATCGCCTACCTTCACACCCAACCAACGCAACATCAGTATGGCACCCGAAGTCCAGGAATTGACGCACAACACTTCACCGGCACCGCACATACGGCGTATCTCTTCCTCCAATGCCTTAGTCTTAGGTCCGGTAGTAATCCAACCCGAACGCAAGGTATCGGTTACCTCGGCAATCACCGCATCGTCGATATAGGGAGGCGAAAAAGGTATTTTCATGGTGTTTATCTAAGTATATGTCTGTAAAGTCAAAATATGCCCGTTTTCTTCCGGCACAACCTGCTACCGGCTGTCTTCAACATGAAAGCCGCTACCGGTAAAAACCTTCCAAAGCCCTTTCCAATAACCGCATCCATAACAGAGATGCATAAGAAAAAACACCCAGGGAAGGAGGAAGAACAAAACCGGTCTTCTATGTCCGGCCGCCTGACGGAAACCGATGGAAAACCCGATAAGGAAATACAGGGCGAGACAAGCCAGATAGATCCACCTGATCATCGGAAAAAACACCGCAAGCGGCAAGCCCACAAGCAAACCGGCCACAAACAACACCGGCACGAACTGACGGATAGTGGCCGGCACTTTTATCTTTTTGTTCACGAGCGGCTTGAAAAGCCCGTACTGGAAATACATCCGCATCAACTTCGACAAACTGCCGCGGGCGATGTAAGTTACCGCTATTTGGGGCAACAAGAAAATCTTACCGCCCGAACGCAGAATCCGTGCGTTGAACTCATCATCCTGGTTACGTACCAGCTCCTCGTCGAAGAAACCTATCCTGTTGAACAATTCGCGCCGGAAACAACCGAAAGGCACCGTATCCGCCCGGCATATCCTGCGTGCGCCCGTCCTGAAGGAACCGCCCACCCCGAACCTATGGGAAGAGGCAATCGCAATAGCCCAAGCCAACCCTGAATCATCGGCGGGAACCGTTTTCAGCACACTGCCCACGTTATCGGCCTCCAGACTGAACAGATGCGCCACCAACACGCTGAAATAATCCGACGGATACACACAATGGGAATCCAGACGGACAATCACCTCGCCCTTCGCTTTTCTCACACCGATATTCAACGCTTGGGGAACATAACGGGAAGGATTGTCGTACAAATAGATAAACGGATACCGAGCCGCCCATGCGGCCACTTTTTCCCGCGTGCTGTCCTTACTTCCTCCATCTATCAGCAACACCTCCATCTTGTCTTTCGGATAGTCTTGCGCCAATATGGACTGAACCGTCGCATCGATGTATTGTGCCTCGTTATACACCGGACAAACAACCGACACCAAAGGTTTTAGATTCACTTTCTGTTTGTTTTCAGCGTTTTAAAACAATTATCAACACCCAAGAAACCCATGGTTTACAAAATTAATGAAAGCATGGCAAAATGCCTTGAAAAAACACGAAATGATATGAACAAAACACCCCGTCCCCCTCTGGATAGCTTCTAAGCCATTGTTTGAAAACCCGTAATTTTGCTATATTTGCCGTCGCCAAAAAGGCGGTTTCCTTTGTTCCCAAAGCTCTTTGGCGGGGCAGGAGACCGAAATCCCCCCTTTTACAAGGCAAAACAAAACCAAACACAACTAAGCACAAACATAACTAGTACTAACCTTCAAATCTCTTTTAGTCATGGACAAATTGATGAAACAAATCAACGAACAACTCGAAGCTTTCAAAACCAATGCCGATGCTTACGCCGAAAAGGGCAACAAAGCCGCCGGCGCCCGCGCCCGCAAAGCTTCTTTGGAACTGACCAAACTGTTCAAAGAATTCCGCAAGGCTTCGATTGAAGAAAGCAAGAACTAATTGCCAACCGGCAAAAACAAAAAGAAAGGCGAGCAAATGCTCGCCTTTCTTTTTTTCAACAACTCCGGAACATGCGCCGGAGTCAACCTTATACGGTCATGATATCTTTTTCCTTTTCCGCAAGAATACTGTCCACCCTGGCTACAAACTTGTCGGTCTGCTCCTGAATGTCTTTTTCGGCCTGCTTGGCCATGTCTTCGGGCAAGGATTTGTCTTTGGATAATTTCTTGATTTCATCATTGGCGTCGCGACGGGTATTGCGAATCACCACCTTGGCGTTTTCACCTTCGGCACGGCATTTCTTCATCATTTCCTTGCGGCGTTCCTCGCTGAGGGGAGGAATGGAAATACGCACCACTTCACCGTTGTTCTGCGGCGTGAAGCCCAGATTAGCGTTGACGATAGCCTTCTCGATAACGGGAAGCATATTCTTTTCCCAAGGCTGCACCACGATCTGACGGGCGTCGGGGGTATTGATGGCCGCCACCTGCGAAAGCGGGGTCATGTTGCCGTAATACTCCACTTTCACACCGTCCAACATTTGCGGACTGGCCTTGCCGGCGCGAATACGAGACAATTCTTTTTCCAAATGTGCCAAAGCGGCTTCTATTTGGTCTTTCTGTTTGCTCATGCAAACTTTCACTTCTTCAGTCATGATGTATGTTTTTTCCTATTTACAATTACTTGAACCGGTGTTTTCATTTACGGTAAACCAAGGTGCCTATCTCCTCTCCTCCCACCACTTTGGATAGGTTGCCGGGGGTATCCATATCGAAAACATAAATGGGCACGTTGTTCTCCTCGCAAAGGGTAAAAGCCGTGAGGTCCATGATTTTAAGTTTCTTTTCGTAGGCTTCGGCAAAACTCAGGGAGGTGTATTTCACCGCATTTCTGTCTTTCTCGGGGTCGGCCGTGTACACACCGTCTACACGGGTGCCCTTCAAAAGCACATCGGCGCGGATTTCCACCGCCCGAAGAGCGGCACCGGAGTCGGTGGTGAAGAACGGATTGCCCGTGCCGGCGGCCATAATCACGGTATAACCGCTTTCCAGATATTCAACGGCCCTGCGGCTGCTCATCTTCTCGCACACCGGATCGATAGCCAAGCCCGACAGAAGCATCGCCTTGACCCCTTCTTTTTCCAAAGCCGACTGCAACGCCATGGAATTGATAACGGTGGCCATCATGCCCATGTAATCGCCCTGAATGCGATCCATGCCTTTGGCCGCCCCCTGCAGACCGCGGAAAATATTGCCTCCGCCGATAACGATACCCACCTGACAGCCCTCGCGCACCACGGCGGCGATCTGCACGGCATATTCGGCCAGACGCAAGGGGTCTATGCCGTACGATTGATTTCCCATCAGCGATTCTCCGCTGAGCTTCAACAAAACGCGTTTGTATTTCATCTTATCGCCATCTCCTTTTCAAGAATGGTAAAGGTACAAAAAGTCGGGCGCAGAAGCAAACCTTGGTTTACTTCTGCGCCGGGCCGGAATATCTCCAGCGTCTGCTAACGACACGAAACCTATTCTTTACGGGCGCCTATCGTGCTTTCCTGACGGGCCTGGATGTTGAGAAACATAACATTGTAAACCGGCATATACACCACCTTGCCCTCCTGCCTTATCTGCCGATCGTTGGAAAACACGTATGCCGTCTTTACCGGATAGTCCTCATTCTTTACAAAATGGTTCAACGCGCTGTGCACCGTATAGTCTTTACCCGATTTCACCTCGACGGGCATTACCGAAAGCGTGTTGAAATCATCTATCATATAATCCACCTCGCCTTTGGCCTTGTTGTCGTAGTAGAACAGTTCAAATCCATGCGCCTTTAGCTCGCAAGCCACCGCACATTCATACACCGAACCCAGATTCACGCTTTTTTGCGTATCCAACACCGCACGGATATTGGTTCCGTAAAGTATCTGGGTAAGCAGGCCCACATCGTTCAGATAAAGTTTAAGCAGGTTCTTGCCGCTCGTTTCCACAAGCGGAAAAATAGGATTACTTACCGCCCTCACTTCCAATGCAATACCCGCATTCACAAGATAATCGAACTCTTCCTGATAATTGCTGAACCGTTTGCCCGCCTTGTTTTCGATATCCTTCACCACCACCCGCTTCTTCTTGTTCTCGAGCGTGGAAGGAATCATCTCGAAAATGCGTTTGATCTTCAATTTGTGCTCAAAGTCATATCGGGCGGCATCCAAGCCGTAGTAGCGGTGCATACGACTTACCGATTTGCCTTGCCCCATCCAAAATCAACACCCGTTCCGAGCCATGCTCAAAATATTTTTCAAGAACACTGTATATCTTTCTATTAAATATACAAAACTACACTTTTCCTATCAACAAGAAAAGCGGAACCATTTTCACGGCTCCGCTTTTTAATTTAAACCCTTTTTGTTTCAGCATCCGGTTCTTCTACGCATGCGTTTCAGCCACCGCCGCTTTCTTATTTTTCACACCCCAGTCCATCATCCAGTTGATAATCTTGCCTTCTATCACAATCAACATGATGGAATAGATAGGCAGGCGGATTTCGCCGAAAGCCACCAAGGTGGAGAGCGTGATGGTGGTATCCACGATAATCACGAGCGTTCCCAACGGGATACGGGTGTATTTGTTGATGATCATCGAAATGATATCGCTACCGCCCGAAGTGGCGCCCGATTTGAAGATCATGCCGATGGCCACCCCGTAAATCAGACCGGCCACCAAGGTGTTGAGGAAATAATCGGGTACAAAGGTAATAATGCCTTTGTCGCCCAATTGCAGCTGCACAAGCATATTCCGCATGTATTCGGGAACGGAAGCCATGTCGAAATCAGCCGGCAGGATACCGTTGTGGATAAGCGGCGCGTAGCCCCAAGTGTTCTCGATACCCCAAACCGCCCCCAGGATCACAAAGGTGGAAACAATGGTCTTTACCCCGAAACGAGGACCCAGAATCCACGTTCCGATAAGCAGCAAGGGAATATCCATGCAGGCGGCGTAATAACTGATTTTCCACGGGAAAACGGTATTCAGCACATTCGAAAGCCCGTATGTGCCGCCGGGCGCCAGTTTATAGGGATTGGCGAACATCACGTCGCCGATGGCAAACAGGATACTGCCGCCGATAACGAGCAAATAGGCTATCAATTCCTTTTTGCTGAACCAAGAATCTTTCTTGGAAGACAAGGTCTGTCCGTTGTTCATGAAAGTTTGTTTTTCAGTATTCAAAAAAAAGGGGCTGCCTCAAAAGCGACAGCCCCTCAAAGACGATTAGGGGATCAGGCACCCATCTGGAGGCGACGGAAAGCCACCACGGCGGCGTCTCCGCTTTGCTTAACGTAGTCGCCTACGCTCTGCTTGCTGTCCATGATATATTCCTGATGCATCAAAGTGTTTTCCTTGTAGAATTTCTCGATACGGCCTTTCACGATGTTTTCCAGCATCGCTTCGGGAATGTTGGCGGCCTTTTCGGCCGATACGGCGGCGATGATTTCGCGGGCCTGCTGCGCCTGTTCGGGCGTAAGCCAACCTTTGGCGGTATTGGATTCGATGTGTTCTTCGGAATCTACGTGTGCGGGGTTGATGCCGGCTTTCGACAACGCGTTGTCAACCGCTTTCTGCACCTGTTCCTGCTTGGTCTTTTCACGGGCCACCGATTTTTCGGTTTCGATGGTGGCGGCAGGAACGGAATCCTTATCGAGGGCGATGGGATTCATCGCAGCTACCTGCATGGCCACATTATGACCCACCTCATCCTTGGCCGAAGCCTTGTCGAAACCTACCAACGTAGCCAGTTTGTTACCATTGTGGTTGTAGGCGAAAACCCTGCCCGCTTCGATAAATTCGTAGCCGGGAATCTCCATCTTTTCGCCAATCTTGCCTACCAAGTCGGTAATATGGTCTGCCACAGTGCGGCCATCCACATCCAAAGCCTTTACTTCATCTGCCGTCTTTACTTTCTTGGCCAGCGCCAATTCGGCCATCTTGCGTACCAAGCCCGTAAACTCATCGTTCTTGGCCACAAAGTCGGTTTCGCAGCTGAGACTTACGATACAGCCGAACGTATTGTCGGCGTTCACCTGTGCCCAAACCATACCTTCCTTGGCTTCCTTGTCGGCACGGTTGGCGGCCACTTTCTGACCTTTCTTGCGCAGGAATTCAACCGCCTTGTCGAAATCACCGTCGCATTCGGTCAAGGCTTTCTTGCAGTCCATCATACCGGCACCGGTCATCTGACGGAGCTTATTTACTTCGGAGGCTGTTATATTTGCCATTGTTCTGTTTTTTAGATTAATGAATGATTAAAAAAGGCTCGCCGGAAAATTTCTGACGAGCCTTGAAACTGATTTTATTTCTTGGAAACTTTCTTGGCTCCGACAGGGGCGGTCTTACGCGGACGGCGTTCGCGATGTCCTTCTTCGCCCTCGCCCGTAGTGCGTTTGCGTTTCTTTTCGCTTCCACCCTCGTTTTCCTCTTCATCCATACCTTCCACAGAGAGTCTTTCTTCTCCGTCGGCGGCTTCTTCCTCTTCTTTCTGCTGGTCTTTGTCGAGCTTGCGTTCGGTAAGACCTTCTTCAATGGCATCCACCATCTGCGCCACAATGATGGCGATCGATTTGGAAGCATCGTCGTTGGCGGGAATGATGAAGTCAACCAGGTCGGGGTTCACATTGGTGTCCACCATGGCGAAAACGGGAATGTTCAGGCGGCGGGCTTCGGCTACGGCAATGTGTTCCTTGTTGATGTCAACCACGAAGATGGCCGAAGGGAGACGGCTCAAATCGGCGATGGAACCGAGGTTTTTCTCAAGCTTTTCCTTTTCGCGGGAAATCTGCAGACGTTCACGTTTGGAAATGGCTTCGAACTGTTTGTCGTTCATCAAACGTTCGATGTTGGCCATTTTCTTCACGGCTTTGCGGATGGTGGCGAAATTGGTAAGCATACCGCCCGGCCAACGTTCGGTAACGTAAGGCATACCTACGCGCTGCACCTGTTCGGAAACGATGCTGCGGGCCTGTTTCTTGGTGGCTACGAAAAGGATTTTGCGACCCGACTTGGCTATCTGTTTGATAGCGGCGCAGGCCTCATCCAATTTGGCTTCTGTTTTCTGGAGGTCGATGATGTGGATCCCGTTCTTTTCGGCAAAGATATAGGGCGCCATCTTGGGATTCCACTTTCTTCTGAGGTGTCCGAAATGTACACCTGCATCGAGCAATTGCTCAAAAGATACTTTAGACATTGTATTTTGTTTTGTTTACTTTCACTGAAAACAACCTTCCGGTAGCCGGTTCCGGATCCGGAGGGTTTGGATACTAAACGGGGACCAAAAACCCTAAGGGAAAACAAAAGCCGCCGGAGAACATACCCCACCGGCGACTCTTGCCCGATATACTAACGCTTGCTGAACTGGAAGCGTTTGCGTGCTTTGGGTTGACCCGGCTTTTTTCTTTCCACCATGCGGGGGTCGCGGGTCAGAAGGCCTTTTGCCTTGAGGGCGGCCTTGTATTCTTCGGCATCTACGGCCACCAAGGCGCGGGATATACCCAAACGGAGCGCTTCCGCCTGACCTTTCACACCACCACCATCCAAATTCGCCTTCACATCGAACTTGCCCAGCGTACCGGTTACCTCAAAAGCCTGGTTGACTACGTATTGCAAGATATCAGTTGGGAAATAGGTCTTGTAGTCCTTACCGTTTACCGTAATGTTTCCATTGCCGGGCGTGAGATATACACGGGCAACGGCGGTTTTTCTTCTACCTGTTTTGTTCGTAACTTCCATGGCTATTACTTGAGGTCTTTAACATTAATCGGCGAGGGATTCTGTGCCTGATGCGGATGTTCGGTACCGGCATATACATGCAGGTTGCGGAACATCTGGCTTCCCAGAATGGATTTGGGCAACATTCCTTTCACGGCATGTTCTATCACAAAGCAAGGCCTGCGCTGGAACATCTGTGCCGGAGTGGCGAAACGCTGACCCCCGGGATATCCGGTATGATGAACATACACCTTGTCATTTTTTTTCTTGCCCGTAAAACGCGCCTTGTCGGCATTGATAACAACAACATTGTCACCGCAATCTACGTGGGGCGTGAAATTGGTCTTGTACTTTCCGCGCAACAACGAAGCGATTTCAGAAGCAAGACGACCCACCGTCTGGTTCTCAGCATCTACCAAAACCCATTTCTTTTGGGCAGTCGCCTTATTGGCGGAAATGGTTCTGTAAGTCAAGGTATTCATTTTCAAACAATTTTCATTGTAAAACCTATTGCACACAAAGCGCAAAGGGAGCGCAAAGATACAAGAAGTTTTATTTTTAAACAACCTTCTGTTAAAAATTTTCTGCACGGGTTTTTAACATCGGCATCAAAAAACGGCCAACTGCCGGATGAAAAACCGGAGGCCTTAGGTGCTCTGATTACAGGCCCCAAATACTGCGGAAAGACAGCTCTTGGCGTGCCGGCACGCCAAGAGCACCCTCTTTTTTATGGCAGACCCCGAGACCAAAAGCCAGAACCTGTTTCCGGCGCAGAACAACATATCCTTGCTCCTGAAAGGAGATACGCCGCGCCGGATGAGCGAATGGCAACTTGTGCCCGAATTGAGGGATGGTGCTTACCGGTTTAGGGCAATATGCCTGCCAAAGGTGTTGATTGTACCTGTAAGCTGCCTGAAACCTTAACGGTTAAGACTGAGCATTTTTCCCAAACGATAGAAGTCGAACAGCCGCATGCTCGGATGCAGGCTGTCGAGATTCTTCAATACGGCCTTTTCCGATATCCGGTAAACAAAACGCAACAAAGGCGCCAATCCGAAGCGATTCACTTTCAGGTAACAGGCCAACAGGCGGCTTTCGCCAGGCAGTTCGGGATAGCGGCCGCTGTTGTAAAGCCGCAACAGACTGACGTTGGCCGCAACAGACTTCTCCATCATACGCTCGTTTGTATCCAGTCCTATATGCACCAGCGGATTGTCGATATACACGACCGGAACACCCAGCCGTTTGAACTGCACGCCCATCACGGTGTCTTCATGTCCGTAAGCCAACATTTGTCCCTCTTCGAACGATATGTTCTTCAATACCTCGGCCGGAGCCATGTAATTGAAGGTGCTGAAACCCTTTTTATGTCCCGGACGGTTTTCTCTTTTACGTTCATAAGTGAACCGCAGGCTGTAACAAGGTGCGGGAAGGCCGCCGTCTGCCTCGGTCTTTCCTCCCACCACCACGCATTTTTCCCCACGCAGGGCAAAATCAAGATACTTACGTATATAATCCTGACGAACCACTTGGGTATCACTGTCCATACAGACCAGATATGGATAGCGCGCCAACGAAGGCAACAACTTGCGCATCCCGAACCGCCCCATATTCTCTTTCCTCTCTTGGTAGTTCACATGGGCAAGGGTCTGCATCCGGCGGTTGTTTTCCAGACATTCGGTGGAACCGTCTTCGGCCACGATTATCTCGAAAGGATAGCCGCAACAGGTCAACTGCGCATGCAGATCGCGCACCAATTGCAGGCAATCATAGTTGTAGTTGGGAATAAGTACCGAAATCATGGCATATCGCATTAAGGCACCGGATCGTAGCCGCTGCCGCCCCACGGATGACAGCGGGAAAGCCGCTTTACCGTCAGCCACAACCCTTTGAAAGGCCCGTATTTGCGTAAAGCCTGTATGGCATATTCCGAACAAGTGGGCGTGAATCGGCAACTGGGCGGAAAAAGAGGGGAAATGCAAAGCTGATAAAAGCGCACCGTCATCCGCATCAAGCCCTCCAATCCGAGACTTATCCAAGCGGCCGCCTTACGCAACCGGCCAACGGGACTGTATGGTTTTTCCGACTTTCTCAATCTGTTGAATCATTTTCGGCAAAGATACATCCTTATTGCCTGTAAATTGCAGGGAAAGTAACAAAAGCGTACCGGAAGGCACGGACAGAACAAACAGATCCTTATGAAAACGGTAGGCTTCACGCAACAGACGTTTGATACGGTTGCGGTCCACGGCATGATGAAAACGGCTTTTTGGCGCGTTTACCATTACCTTGCAGGCGATGTTTTCGGAAATCCTTTCCACCGGCAGATAACACGCCCTTAAAAGACAATCCTTGCTTCCTACCGTGAAACGCTTGCCCTTTCCAAACAACATCGAAATGAGTCTTTTTTCGGAAAGGCGCTCCTCTTTGGGCAATACCGGCATGATGCTATTTTTCGGCCTTGGCGGTTTTAGCCGCCTTGACGGTTTTTACCGTCTTGGCTGTCGAGACAGGAACAGTACGGATTGAAGCCGAACGGCTGATACGTTCTCCTTTTTTACCGGCCATTACCGCAATAGCCGCCGCTTTATTGGCCGCCATCTTGCTTTCCACCGTTTTCTTGGCACGAACGGAGACCGTTTTTCCGATGGCCGCCTTGGGGGCCGCAGGCTGTGTTTTCTTATAGTTGTATTTATCGGCTATCTTGGCGATATCCCAGCCGTTTTTGTGCAGATCGGTCAAAAATTCACTCAAGGCTTGCGTCATCGAACTCGAGGTAGGCGTGGGCGCACACAAATCCACCCGTAAACCCGCATGGTGCGCCGCTTCGGCTACCGAAAGGCCAAAAGTGGCAATCAGTGTCTCTCCCTGTTTGTAGTCCGGATAATTCTCGAACACCGATTTCACACCCACCGGACTGAAAAGCACCACCATATCGAAATCCGCTATGTTGATTTCCGTAGCCACGGGCGCCGGCACCGTCCTGTACATGGGGGCTTTCTTCAAGGGCATCTTGGCTTTGGCGAAATAGGCCGGCACATCCGAATTGCTCTCTTCCGAACACGGAAAAAGATACTTTTCATCTTTATGCTTGGTCACCACTTCCATCAGGTCGGCTGTAGTCTGCTTGCCGTAGAAAATCTTGCGCTTCCTGTATTGGATATAATTCTGGATATAGAATGCCACCGATTCGGAACTGCAAAAGAACTTCATTGAAATGGGCACCTGAACCCGCATTTCCTTGGCCATTCTGAAATAGTGATCCACCGCGTGGCGACTGTTGAGCACAACGGCGGTATAATCCAAAAGGTTGACTTTGCTTTTTCGGAACTCCACGGCCGAATAGCCTTCTATCTGAATCAGTTTTTTAAAAACAATCTTCAGGCCGAATTTGTCGGCGATAACTTTGTAAGGCGATTTTTCGTAATCTGCCGGAGTAGGTTGCGAAACAAGGATTTTTTTTACCTTCACCATCTTGCGGAATCTCCTCTATTTTCTTGCCCCGCATAAGGAAACAAACTTGCCACAGGTTCCGTTTATACGATGGGCGGACAAAAAAACACCTGCCACAAAATAGCAAATGACAGGATTTCGAGGGCGCAAAAGTAAACAAAAATATGGAGGTAAGAAAACCGGCTATAGTTCTTGCCCACCATCACGTTTTTTAAAATCTTTACAATAAAAAACATAAGGAACAACACGGCCGTTGTCAAAAGGATGATACCCTTGCCGGACTGATTCATATATACCGAACACAGCAACAGCGGCAGGGCCACCAATGAAAACGGCATATCATGACATATGCCTGTGTACCAGACAAAATGCCCGAATTTTTTTTCAAAGAAAACTGCGGAGACCACACGCAACACCACCCACTTCATCGCATAGAAAGCAAGCACGAACAAGCCGCAACGCAACAGCAACGGATTATCGTCCTGATAAGACCTGCAAGCAAGATGGGAGTCCATGGGATCGGAATACCGCCAGAAAGTATAGACCCACCAAACAAGAGCCAAGGCCGACAATAAGAAGAATACCGGATCGTTGCGGTGCGCGTTTCTGCCTGTAGCCGAGGATCCTTTATGCCGGTTCAGATCCCGGAAATCGAAAAGACGGCGGCATATACCGCCTATTTCCCTATAGTAACGGAAAGCCGCCCATGCAAAAAACACCGATACGAGAAAAACCCAAATGTCCATTTCCGGAAATTCCCGCTCCGGAAATGGCATCCAATGCAAAGCTCCTGAAACAACAGTCATCGTCATGATCCTATCCCTGCTTGGTGTCTTGTTGGGTAAGTCGGTGGAAAACCGATTCCAAATCATTCTCTTCCCGTTGCATGGTAAGCACCGATAAACCTTGTTCCACGGCAAACCTGAACAATACGGAACGCGGATCCACCTTGTCCGAACCGATCACATGGTAAACAAAACCGGAAACGGAATCCACCGCCGCCACACCCGGCAAGGCCCGAAGCGCCTCTTTTTCCACCGCCCGGTCAAACTCCACGCGTACCGAAACTCTTCCGCCCATATCCTGCATGATTTCATGCGTAGGCGCATCCGCCACCAGACGGCCGCCGTTGAGCAACAGCACACGGTCGCACACAGCCTCCACTTCCTGCATGATATGCGTGGAAAGTATCACCGCTTTCTGCCGGCCGAGTTCCTTTATCAAGGCTCTGATTTCTTCCAATTGATTGGGATCGAGCCCCGTGGTGGGTTCGTCCAGAATCAACACATCCGGTTCGTGTATCAGCGCTTGCGCCAAGCCTACCCGCTGTCGGTACCCCTTGGACAACTGCCCTATCTTCTTACCCGCTTCCTTACCCAGACCGGTAAGGGATATCACTTCTTCGCGGCGGGCGCTCACCCGGCGGGCATCCAAATACACCCCGCCTGCAAAATCAAGGTATTCCCGCACATACATATCGAGATACAAAGGATTATGTTCGGGCAGATAACCGATTTTACGGCGCACCTGCAACGATTCCCTTCCGGTATCCAAGCCGCAAACAGCCACCCGCCCCGTAGTAGGCGGAATATAACAGCAGATGATTTTCATCAGCGTGGACTTGCCGGCCCCGTTGGGCCCAAGCAATCCCACCACTCCGGCTTTCTCCACACAGAAACTAAGCTGATGGAGCGCCTGATGGCTGCCGTAAAATTTGCCAAGCTTTTCTACCTCCAGAAACATAGCGTGTTTCAATACGGGATTTTACTTTCAAATCTTTTCCACTGTTCAAACGGCTCCTTGCCCTCCTCCCGCAACAAAACGCTTACCGGAATCTTCCGTTCGGAATAAGGCTTTCCTATTTCCTGATAAAGAAAGCTGTCGTCGAATCCGGCTTCGGCCGCATCGTCTTTCATTCCCGAGATATAAATCCTGTCCACATGTGCCCAATAAATGGCCGAAAGGCACATCGGGCAAGGCTCGCAACTGGAATAGATCTCGCAGCCCGAAAGGTCGAATGTATTCAATTTGCGGCAAGCCTCGCGGATGGCGTTCACTTCGGCATGGGCCGTAGGGTCGTTGCTCAGCGTAACCGTATTTCCCGTGCGGGCAATCACCTGCCCGTCTTTCACAATCAATGCGGCAAACGGACCGCCGCCCTTCTTTATGTTCTCGCAGGCCAAGGCAACGGCCTCTCTCATAAATTCAATGTTCATCTTTCCTTTTCTGCTTTCAAAAATCCGTTGTACACATCAGGATTCAACAATATCTCCACAGCACGGTTCACCGTAGGATCCCCTTCCAGTTCAGCTTCCGCCCGACCGGCCTGGTAATAATATCTCGACACGATTTCCTCCCGCAAAAGCGCCTCTATCTCCTTGCGGTTTTTCAAAAGATCGTCTTTCTTCGTCTCTGCCAGACGCACCGCAAGTTCCTCGAACTTTTCGCGCACATCTTGCCAGCAACTGTCGCTCTGCGCTCTTTCCCTGAACTCGTCCAGCGTTCTTTCAGAGGCCAGTTTATAACTATAGTCCTTATCTTTCATAAAGGAGAGGAAGTCTTTGTAAACCGCATCCGTTATCCCGAACTCGGCAATCTTTCCTATTTTCTCGTGCCTGGCCGCATAATGGCTGGCGTAGTCGAAAATCAGAAACTTCGTCACCAGGCTCACTGCCACTTCACTCATGGGCAATACCGCCATTTCCTGATCGGGTTCTATGCCATCGCCGTCATAAACCACTCTTCCGCCCATCGTTTTAAAGGCGTTGCGCAACGAATCGGGAATCGGCAGGGCGCGGCCGTTTTCATCCTTGTGGCTGTAATCGAGCGCCTGCACGCAACGACCGCTGGGAATATAGTATTTGGCCACCGTTACTTTCATCTGGGCGTTGTAGGGCAAGGGAAGTATATTCTGCACCAGACCTTTTCCAAAGGTGCGCTCTCCCACCAACACCGCCCGGTCGTAATCCTGCATGGCTCCCGTAAGAATTTCGGAGGCCGAAGCCGTGCCGCGGCTGGTGAGGAAAACGATGGGAATCCCGGTATCCACCGGATCCTTGGTGGTGTAGTAGCTCACATTCCGGGTATCGGTTTTGCCTTTGGTGCTTACCACCGGCACGCCTTTGCGGTAAAAAAGGTTCACGATATCCACCGCCTCGTTGAGCAAACCGCCGCCATTGTAACGCAGGTCGTACACAAGATACCGCATGCCTTTTTCCTTGAGAGCAAGAAAAGCCTGCTTCACCTCGTCCACCGCACCTTGCGTAAATCCGTCCTGGCGGATATATCCCACGCTGTCGCGCAACATTCCGCTGTAGGTAACGTTCTTGATCCTGATTTCCTGCCGCACGATATTCACTTCCATCGGCTTTGAAACGCCCTCCCGCTCGATGGTGAGCGTAAGCGAAGTGCCTGCCTGCCCCTTGAGCAAGGCACTCACATCGGAAGAATTCTTACCTTGGGTGGATTCCCCGTTCACGGCCAGAATCTTGTCGCCCGGTTTCAAGCCCGCTTTGTCGGCGGGAAAGCCTTCATAGGGGTCGGAGATATACACATAACCGTTACGGTAATGGATAGTGGAACCTATGCCGCCGTATTCCCCTTCGGTCATGATTCTGAAATCCTCTATTTCAGATTCCGGAATATACACCGTATAAGGGTCAAGGGTTTGCAACATGGCATCCAACGCGGCTTTCATCAGCTCACCCGGCTTCACGCCGTCCACATAAACCAGTTCCAGATTCTTATAGACCGAGGAGAATATCTCCAGATTCTTTAGAATCTCAAATTCATTGCTGGCGGCCGCCCCCTGCCGCTGTGCGAGAACAGCCGGCAACGAAAGCAACCAACAGAAGCAAACCAGCGCGATTCTTACAAAAACTTTCATTTCTTTTCCGCGTTGTAAATTTCAGAAAGCACCCGGTAAAGCCGCTGGGTAGGCAAGCCCATCACGTTGTAGAAAGAGCCTTCCACCGACTCTATGCCTACATAACCTATCCATTCCTGGATGCCGTAAGCGCCCGCCTTATCGTAAGGTTTGTATTTGTCCACGTAGTATTCGATCTCTTCGAGCGAAAAAACCCGGAATGTAACCTTCGACTCCACCGAAAAGGTGTATTGTTTTTCTTTGGTGCGCAACGAAAGTCCCGTAATCACTTTATGGGTCTGCCCGGAAAGTGCGTAAAGGGAACGTATCGCCTGGTCCCGGTCTTTGGGTTTGTGAAGGGGCTTGTCGTCTAAAAGCACCATGGTGTCGCCGGTAATAAGCAGATAGTTTTCGGGCAATTCCTCCTCGGTAAAAGCCATCGATTTAAGATGTGCCAGATATTCGGGCACGCTTTCGCGGGGCATGGCAAGGGGATAGGACTCATCTATGTCTTTCGACCTCGTTTCAAACTCAAAGCCCAAAGAGGCAAGCAATTCCCTGCGGCGCGGAGAATTCGATCCGAGCACAATTGTGTACGGAAAATCCTGAAAAGGAAGCATAATGTTTGTTTTTTCTCAAGGATACAAAACAATAGCCAAGGGCAGAGCAACCTCAAACTTACCCGTGGGGCGACTTTGCCGAGGCGATAAAGTTAAGAAATTTTAACGGATTACAGAAGTCTCGAAAATATTCGTTAAATTTGCTTTTTGCACTTGTATTTTAAGTACTAACTAACCATAAATCTATCATCATGTCTTGGTTTCAAGAACACACTGCCATGGCGGTTTTGATCGGGATTGCGATCGTGGTCATACCGTTTCTAATCTATTATGTGGCTACGGCCACCAAGAACCACCCCAAAGGTTTGATCGCCGCCGCCTTGAGTAATATGGGCGAACGCTTCGGCTACTACATCATGAATGCCGTGCTGTTGCTTTTCATCTGTTCCAAATTCGGTATTTCCGATGCCACGGCGGGTTTCATCTACGCCGTTTTTTACTGTTGCATCTATCTGTTCAGCCTACCCGGCGGTATCGTGGCCGACCGTCTGCAGAACTATAAGGGAACCATCATGGCGGGTTTGCTCATTATGGCCTTGGGCTATGTGTTGCTCTCGCTGCCCGTTTTCGGCGGCACGCCCGGCCATGTGCCTTCGTGGGTGCTGGCATTCACCTGTGTGGCCTTGTTCCTGATTGCGGCCGGTAACGGCCTTTTCAAAGGCAACCTACAGGCGATTGTGGGTCAGATGTACGATAACTTCGAAGCCGATGCGGCCAAGAAAGGACCCGAAGCCTTGGCTTTGGCCAAGAGCAAACGCGACAGCGGTTTCCAGATTTTCTATGTGTTCATCAACATCGGCGGCGTAATCGCGCCCTTTGTGGCTCCCTTGTTGCGCGAATGGCTGCTGGGCACCAAGAACCTCATCTACAACTCGCAGATGCCCGCCCTCTGCCACCAGTATCTGGGCGGCAACATGGACGCCACGGCCATGAACAACCTCACCGAACTGGCCGGCAAGGTAAGCCAGACCCCCGTCGACGCCGCCGCCATGGCCGCCGATCCTTCCGCCATGAGCGCTTTCTGCGAAAACTACCTGCAGGTGTTCAACACCGGTGTACACTTCTCGTTTATCGCTTCTGTGGCGGCCATGCTGATTTCGTTCGCCATCTTTGCCCTTGTAAAGAAGAATTTCCCCAACCCTGTCCGCACAGAAAAAAGCGAAAATGAAAAGATCCACACAGTGGACTACACGATTGAAGAACGCACCGCACAGGCCAAGGAGATCAAACAACGTATGGCGGCTCTGTTCGCCGTATTGGGTGTGGCCATCTTCTTCTGGTTCTCTTTCCACCAAAACGGACAGTCGCTTTCGATTTTCGCCCGCGACTTTGTGAAGACCGACGCCATCGCTCCCGAAATCTGGCAATGCATCAATCCTTTCTTCGTGATTGTACTGACGCCTATCATCATGTTGATCTTCGGCCGTCTGGCACGCAGGGGCAAGAATGTATCCACGCCCAAGAAAATCGCCATCGGGATGTTCATCGTGGCCTGCGCCTATATCTTCCTTTCGGCTCTGGCCAAGACGATGGGTTATCCTTCCGGCGACGAATGGGGCGTAACGCCAATCGAACAGCGTAACCTGGTGGGCCCGTGGGTGCTTATCCTCACCTACTTCTTCCTTACCGTGGCCGAACTGTTCATCTCGCCGCTGGGTCTGTCTTTCGTTTCGAAAATCGCCCCCAAACATCTGCAGGGTATCTGCCAAGGTCTGTGGCTGTGCGCCACTGCGGTAGCCAACCTGTTTATCTTCCTGGGCGTGACGATGCTCAACAGCATCGGCCAGCAGTGGATTACCTGGGCGGTATTCGCCTTAATCTGTCTGGCTTCGATGGGTGTGATGCTCGGCATGTTGAAGTGGCTCGAACGCATCACAAAATAAACGATTGATTCCACAGAAAAAGCCCCCGGCATCGACGATGCCGGGGGCTTTTTTTTAGCACTTCCGCCACTCGACCCGGGATACGCGTTCATACCATGCCGACTGAATTTTTTGATTATTTTATGTATTTTCGCCACACGCTTACAAAGCGTTGGTCTTCATCCAACCTTTTATGAACGTGGCGTTCACCTTGTCGGTGTCATGATTTCGCCGCGCTCGGCTTAACGAAAAGATCTTACAAAGAAACGGCCATGAACAAATTCCCGACAAGCGGAAAAATCTGCATCGCCCTGCTTTGTGCCTTGGCCGGATTATACACCGCCGCACATGCACAGTCTTTTGAATGGAAAGCCGATGCCACGGGCTTTTTCGACAACGGCGAATACGCAAACATCGACAACAGCTATTCCAAGACCATGTACGGGTTCAGATTTTCGCCCGAAATAGGGATCCGTTATAAAGATTTCTCGCTTTTCGCAGGATCCCATTTCCAAACCTCTTTCGGATCGAAGAATTATCTGGACAAGATTTCGTTTACCGGCTACTTCCAGTATCAGAACGAACACCACCACTTTCTGTTCGGGGCATTCCCCTATGATAATCTGCTGGAGAATTACACCAACTTCTTCATCCGCGACACTTTCCGTTATTACCGTCCCAACATGACCGGCCTTTATTACCGGTTGAGCGGAAAAAACAATTTCCTCAAGATTTATCTGGACTGGACTGGCTTGCAGTCGGCAACGGAGCGTGAAACGTTTTTCGTGGGTCTGAGCGGTGAGCAGCGTTGCAAGTGGTTTTTTGCCGCCATTACGGGCTACTACTACCACTACGCCAAAACCCGTCCGAACTCGGGCGATGGCGTAGTGCACGACAATGGTCTGGGGCTGGCAGGTATCGGGATAGACTTCTCGGAAAGGGCAAGAAGGTTACATGTATTGCGCTTCTCGGCCAATTTCATGATGGGTTACGAATGTAAAAGGGACAAGGGCATAACCCCCGCGAAGATGCCGATGGGACTGGTGCTCGACCTCCACGCGCAATATTGGCGTTTCGGCACACGCACACTCTACTACTACGGGCAGAAACGCTTTACCGTACCCACCGACAACTACGCGCTTACCTATTGGGGAAATCCATTCCTGAACGCCAACTCCTACTTGGAGAGCAAATGGTATGTGTATTTTTTCAAGAACAGCTTTGTGGATGGTTCGGCCGCAGCCGTATTCCATCTGAGAGGAAATAAATTCGGCTCCCAATATCTGGTGCAGCTCAACGTTCATCTCAACGGCAGTATCCGCAGCCGGAAAGAAGCCGAGGCGCAAGGTCAAAGCCGCTACCGTTTCAATTTCATCGGTGCCGAAAACCAGGAAAAAGCCTTGGACGACTTTCCCTCCAAACGCGACCGAGGAGAAGGCCCGACGGCAAGGAAGCAGAATCCTAACGCAAATAAATGAGAAATTCTAAGGGCTGAGATGCGACGCCGCCGAGGGCGACCCCGAGGGAGCGTACTCTCGTACGTGACCGAGGGAGAGGCCCGATGGCAAGGAAGCTGAATCCGAACGAAAATAAATGAGAAATTCTAAGGGCTGAGATGCGACGCCGCCGAGGGCGACCCCGA